>SKVA01000287.1 GCA_007129695.1 Spirochaetaceae bacterium
CGCGCACCTGGCGGCGCCCGAGAGCCAGATCCCCTTCGTGCACTTCTTCGACGGATTCCGAACGTCGAGCGAGGTCCAGAAGATCGAACAGATCGACTACGACACGCTCAAGGGTATGCTCGACATGAAGTACGTCGAGGAGTTCCGCGACGGGGCGATGCGACCGGAGAAGCCGTTCATCAAGGTGGGCGCGCAGAATCCTGACGTCTACTTCCAGGGTCGCGAAACCGTCAACAAGTATTACGAGGCGTGCCCGGCGATCGTCGAAAAGTGCATGAAACTCTTCGCGGAGAAGACGGGCAGGGAGTACAAGCTCTTCGAGTACGTCGGTGACCCGAAGGCCGAGAAGATCATCATCGCGATGGGCTCCGGGATCGAGACGATCGAAGAGACGGTCGCCTACCTGAACAAGAACGGCGGCAAGGTCGGCGCGTTGAAGGTGCGGCTCTACCGACCGTGGAGCAGCGAGCACCTGAAGGCGGCGATCCCTGCGAGCGTCAAGAAGATCGCGGTCCTTGACCGGACCAAGGAGCCGGGAGCACCCGGAGAGCCGCTGTGGCTCGACGTGAACGCGGCGCTCCAGAACTCGGGACTCACGATCATCGGCGGACGCTACGGGCTGTCGAGCAAGGAGTTCACTCCCGCGATGGTCAAGGCGGTCTACGACCACCTTGACGGCGCGTGCACGCACGACTTCACCGTCGGTATCGTCGACGACGTGACGATGAAGTCGCTCGCGGTCGGTGAGGCGATCGACACCGAACAGGAAGGCATCACGCGGTGCAAGTTCTGGGGCTACGGCTCCGACGGAACGGTCAGCGCGAACAAGAACAGCATCAAGATCATCGGCGACGACACCGACCTCTACGCGCAGGGGTACTTCCAGTACGACTCGAACAAGTCGGGCGGATGGACGGTCAGCCACCTGCGCTTCGGCAAGAAGCCGATCCACAGCGAGTACCTCCTCACGAAGGCCGAGTTCATTGCGCTGCACCGCAGCCAGTACATCGGTCAGTTCGACATCCTCGAAGGCATCACCGAAGGCGGCACCTTCCTGCTGAACATCGGCATGGACCCGGAGAAGGTCTTTGCGAAGTTCACGAAAGAGATGCAGGAGACGATTCGAGCGAAGAAGGTGAAGGTCTACACGATCGACGCGTCGACGATCGCGAAGGACGTCGGCCTCGGCGGGCGTATCAACACGGTCATGCAGACCGCGTTCTTCAAGCTCTCCGGAGTGCTGCCGGCCGATGAGGCGATCGATCTGATCAAGAAGGCGGTCGAAAAGCAGTTCAAGTCGAAGGGTCGCGAGATCGTGGAGATGAACTGGAAGGCGATCGACGCGGCAATCGACGCGATCAAGGAAGTCCCGATCCCGACCGAGGATGTCGGCGCGACCGAGACCGCCGACGTGATCCCAGCCGACTCCGATCAGTGGGCAAAGGACATCGTCGACCCGGTCCTCCGCCTCAAGGGCGACTCGATCCCTGTCAGCAAGATGTCATACAACGGAACGCTGCCGATCGGCACCAAGCGGCTTGAGAAGCGTGGCAAGGTTGGAAGCATTCCGGTGAAGTGGATGGCAAAGAGCGATCTGGTCAAGGACATCGACTTCCAGCTCGACACGCCCTACTTCGAGTACCCGGGATCGTGCCAGGGCTGCGGTGAAGTCGCCTACGTCTACATGGTCACGCAGTTGTTCGGCGACCGGATGCTGATCGCGAACGCGACCGGTTGTTCATCCATCTACGGCGGAACGTTCCCGACCACCCCGTACGTGGCCGATGAGAACGGACGCGGACCAACGTGGGCGAACAGCCTCTTCGAAGACAACGCCGAGTACGGGTTCGGGATGAGGCTCGCGATCGACTCGAACCGCGCGCAGCTGAAGACGAACGTAGAGCAACTCCTGGAGGCGGGCACCGAACCGGCACTCGCGAAGGCGCTGCGCTGGAGCCTGGACAACTGGAAGTCGGTTGGAAAGGATGCCAAGGCGAACGCCGACACGATCAGGAAGGAACTGCCGGCGGCATTGAAGGCGGCGAAGGGAGAGACCGCGAAGATCGTCGCGAAGATCGTCGAGCTCAAGGACTACTTCATCGACAAGAGCGTCTGGTGCTTCGGCGGTGACGGCTGGGCGTACGACATCGGATACGGCGGTCTGGACCACGTGATGGCGTCCGACAAGAACATCAACGTGCTGGTGATGGACACCGAGGTCTACTCGAATACGGGTGGCCAGGCATCGAAAGCGACGCCGCGCGGCGCGATCGCGAAGTTCGCGGCGAGTGGCAAGAAGATGGGCAAGAAGAACCTGGGGCTCATGATGACGACCTACGGTAACGCGTACGTCGCGTCGGTGAACATGCAGGCTGATCGCGATCAGGTACTCAAGGCGGTGCTCGAGGCCGAGGCGTACGACGGGCCGTCGATCATCATCGCGTACTCGCCGTGTATCGCGCACGGGTACGACATGAAGCTGACCGGTCAGCAGAGCAAGGCCGCGGCGGCGACCGGCTACTGGCCGATCTACCGGTACAACCCGGCGCTGCGCCTGCAGAACCAGAACCCGTTCGTGTGGGAGAGCGAGGAGCCGACGATGGACTTCAAGGAGTACACGCAGGCGGAGATCCGGTACCGCGCGCTCGAACTCGCCCAACCCGAGGAGGCGCTGCGGCTACGCGAACTCGCGATCGAGGACAACAAACACCGGTTTGCCGATCTGAAGAAACTCCAGCAGGAGGAGTAGTCCTCCCCCGTCCACGCTATGACAGAGCCCGGGCCCACGGCCCGGGCTTTCTTTTTGCCTCGAGCAGAGCGCGCGCTTTCAAATCTGTAATCTTGTGGCAATGGTTCTGTAATTCAGGCTATCTACTATCTCCACAAAACAGAGTGTGGAGGAGTTCTGATGAAGCTAACAGGATTTGTGCGGTCAGCGCTTTCGGTTGCCGCGTTCGCCGCGATCGCAGTCGCCGGCGGTTGGCTGGGCTCGCGGTTGTCGCCGGCGCCTGCGGCCGCGGTGCAACAGGCGTCCGGCGAAGGCTATGTTACGTCGGTAGACCTTCCTGGCGCATCGACCGGGGTAGCTCGGACGTCGATCGCACCGGTCGAACGCGTGTCGACGATCGCCGCGACCGAACGGCAGAGCGTCGCGCGGGCGTTCCAGGAGCAGTTCAGGGTCGTATCGGAGACAACGATACCCGTCATCGTGGAGATCAACGTAGTCAGCCGGGTGCGCCGTGAGGTTCAGGCGTCTCCGTTCGACTTCTTCTTCGGTACGCCTCGTCAACAGCCCGAGGAACGCGAGTTCACGCAACGAGGATTGGGCTCGGGAGTCATCGTCGCCCGCGACGGCCACACGGTGTACGTCGTCACAAACGAGCACGTGATCCAGCGGGCGACCGAAATCGAGGTCGTCCTTGCCGACGGGAGGCGATTCGACGCGAAGCGGATCGGTGGAGACGACCGTATGGATATCGCGGTAGTCAGCTTCGACACCCCCGATGAGGTGCCGCTCGCGATCCTTGGCGATTCAGAGGATCTGTTCGTAGGCGACTGGGTATTCGCGGTCGGAAACCCGCTCGGCTTTGAGTCGACGGTGACCGCAGGCATCGTGAGCGCGAAGGGGAGGCTCCCGTCGGCGGGATCGGGATTGAGCGGCGTGACCGACTACATCCAGACCGACGCGGCGATCAACCGGGGAAACTCCGGCGGTGCGCTCGTGAACCTGGACGGAGAGGTGGTCGGGATCAACACGTGGATCGCGTCGCAGACCGGCGGGAGCATCGGTCTGGGGTTCGCGATTCCGATCAACTCGGCGCGTAGGGCGATAACCGACATCATAGCGTCGGGCGAGGTCGCCTACTCGTGGCTCGGCGTCCAGGTGGGAAGCGCGACCGGCACGGTCGGAGCGGACCTGGGCTGGAGCGGTGATGGCGCGCTCGTGACCGGTGTCTACGCCGACTCGCCGGCGGCGGCGGCGGGCCTCCTGCCGGGTGACATCGTTACGCGCATTGGAGAGAGAACGGTCGGCGACTCGGCCTCTCTTGTCCGCGCGATCGCGGCGATCGAGCCCGGGCGGTCGGTTCGATTTCAGATCATCCGTGACGGAGCACCCCGGAGCCTGGCGGTGCAGACGGCGGCGCGCACCGCCGAAAGCGGACAGAACCTGGCGACGCTCTGGCCGGGGATCACGGTTACCCCGATCCCCGACGAAGCGCGCGAGCGGCTTGGCGTGGACTCCACGCAGCAGGGCGCGTTGATCGCGAGCGTCGCCGGCGGTTCGCCCGCCGGTGCAAGCGGACTGCGTCCTGGAGACATCGTGACGGCGATCAACGGTACGACCGTAGGCAACACGCGCGACTTCTACCGCGTGCTCAATGGGACCGACGACGAGGTCCAGTTCCGCGTGATCCGTGAAGGTCGCCATCTGTTCCTTGGGTTCGTGCGCTCGATGGCGAACCGACAGGTACGTGACGCGCGCGGGTAGGCCGCAGCCCCACGGACAGCGCGCGTTGTCCCGATAGGGCTGAGTCATCCAGTCCGCCATGCTATACTCTGCCCGCGCCCCCGTGAGGGCGTGGGAGTTTGCTGTGGCAGGAAGCAGTACGATCCGAAAGAAAGGCCGGCGCCGAGCGATGGTCATTGTGCTCGTTGGCGTGATCGCAGTGACGGGATGCCGATCGAACGCACCGGTTGGGCGGGCGGGCGGCGGCGTCTTTGGTGAAGGCGTGCCGCCGCGCGACGGATGGTCGCTCGTCTGGCACGACGAGTTCGACGCACGCGAGATCGACAGGCACTACTGGGACTTTGACCGCGGCGACGGCAGCGTGGTAGGCATTCCCGGCTGGGGCAATAACGAGTGGCAGTACTACACCGACGACGCGGCGAACGCCGAGCTGCGCGATGGGCGCCTGGTCATACGCGCGATCGAAGGGCGTCGAATAGACGAGTTCGGTAGCGGACGCTATACGAGCGCAAGGATAGTCACGCGAGGCAGGGTCGCGTTTCGCTACGGCCGCTTCGAAGCGCGGATGCGCCTCCCGACCGGTCGCGGACTGTGGCCCGCGTTCTGGTTGATGCCCGAGCCGGTGGATCTCGAGAACGATCCGTTCGCGCGCGCAGGGGTGTACGGCGGATGGGCCGCATCGGGTGAGATCGACATCATGGAGGCTCGCGGCAGCAGACCCGGTGAGGCCACGGGGGCGATACACTACGGCGGGCAGTGGCCGCGTAACACGTACCAGAGCGGGACGCATCGCTTTCCGCCGCCAGAGTCGATCGCCGACTTCAACGTGTACGCGGTCGAATGGACCCCAACCGAAATCCGCTGGTACGTGAACGATCGGCTCTACTTCCGCGCATCGAACTGGCACAGCGACGGGGCGGACGGAGTGCGCCGACCGATACCGGCTCCGTTCGATCAACCGTTCCACATCATTGTGAACCTGGCGGTCGGTGGCCACTTCGACGGCTACCCCGATCCCGGCGCCGACTACCTTCCGGCCGAGATGGAGGTCGACTACGTGCGCGTCTGGCGGTCGAACGATCGGGACACCGCGGGTGTGTCGCGATGAGTCCCGCCGGGAACGGCCCGAACAGACGGCTATTCGATCTGCGAGCGATCGGACTCCGGCGCGCGTAGGCGGAGGCGAGTCCTCGCGACGAAGATGAGCTGCGCGACAATCGCGATGCCCACCGCGACCATCGCGCCCAGGTACGCCGCGCGCGCGCCGGCCGCTTCGTAGAGCCGCCCGCCCATCAGCGCGCCGCCCACCGATCCGACCGTGAGTAGCGCCTCGTGGATCGCCATCCGCCGGGTCCGGTCGCTTGCCCCGGCGACCCCGTAGTAGACGCTGAACGTGTAGCTCGTCGCGACCGCGAGCCCGATCAGCGGTAACACGATCGCATAGGCGGGTAGCGAGCCCGCGCCCATCAGTGCGATCAGCAGCGGGACGGTCGCAAGCTGCGCGATGACGATGTGAGCCGGCCTTCCGTGCCAGCCCACCCACGCGCCGAGCACCCAGAACCCGATGGCCGCGGCCAGGCCGCGCGACAGGAGCAGGATACCGACCGCGCCCTCGGCCAGACCGATCGCCGAACGCGCGTGAAGCGGCACGATCACCATCAACGCGCCGAGCACGACGTACGACGACACGAGTCCGATCCACGCGGGATATCGCAGCGTGGTGCTCGCATCGGCAGCATCGCCGGGCGCAGCGCGACGGTCACGGTGCGTGTCAGCGCGGATCTCCGACAGGAAGATCGACGCGAACAGCACGACCGAGCCGACGGCGCCGATCAGCACGGTTCCCACGATGAGCGGCGCGTCGAGCCGCCACTGCGCGAGGAACCCGGCGGCAAGCGGCCCGACGATGACACCAGCGCTCCATGCCAGGTTGAAGTGTGAAATCCGGCTGTTCAGCTGCCGTCCGTCGAGCGCGGCCGACAGCCAGCCCATGATCGGCGGCCAGAAGAGCGCGAGCGTGAACCCAACGGCACCGTACAGGAGGATGACCGCTGCGATCGAGTTTGCCGTGAGCAGCAGCGACAGCAGAGCGACGGCAACCGCGCTCGACACGACCAACGAATAGCGCGGCATCATCCGCAGTCCGACCGGCCGCAGCGCGAAACAACCGACGAAGTAGAGCGCGTTGAACGTCGCAGACGCAAGGCCGATCGCGGCAGCGCCGGCTGCGAGCCGGTCGCGCATGTAGAACACAAGGCCCAGACCTATGATCGTGTACGCGGCCGAGTTCAGCACCGACACGGGGAGTATCACGTGCATGCGCCCGAAGCGTGACAGAAACGCGCGTGCGGGATGAAGTGGTGTTCTCATTCGGTGAGACCGATACTACGCCGCGACGCGCTCGGTGTCAAAGCCGATCGCCGCCGCGCCGGAGTACACGACTGCTACACAGTGACCAGCAGGTAGAAGAGCAGGAACGCGAAGAAACCGGTCATCATCATCGCCATCGCGTTGAACGACACGCTGATACCGCGAATCCGGTCGAGGACCACGGCACGGCGGACGAACAGCAGATAAGTCGCGATCGCCGCGGCGAACGTCGCGGCGAACACCAGCGTCTTTCCGACCGCCGATGCGCCGGACGCCAGGAGCCCCGGATCCGCAACGGGGAACAGAATACCCATCAGCGGTCCGGCGCCGATGCCCCCGGCAAGGATGAGCGCGCCAAACACCAGCGCGACCGTCGCCGGCCAGCGATCGACTGCACCGCGTGCTGCGCGGCGCGACTCACCGGGATCTCCGAAGAAGATCGTCGCGTACCGGGTGAACGTGAGCATCGTCCCGAAGTTCACGACGTAGATCGCGGCCTGCCAGCGCGCGTCGCCCGACAGCCCCGACTCGATCAGGTATTTCGAAATGCTCCCGTTGAAGAACGGCGCTCCGGCCATCCCCAGTACCGCGAGAGTAGCTGCGACGGTGACGACCGGCATCCGGTAAACGGTCCCCCGGATCATCGCGATGTCACGGGTACCGTACTCCTTCGCGATCAGCCCCGCGGTGAGGAACAGGAGCGCCTTGAACACAGCGTGATTGATGATGTGGTAGATTCCGCCCCAGAACCCGATCTCACTGCCCGATGTCAGACCGATGACGATCAGTCCGATCTGGCTCACGGTGCTGTAGGCCAGGATCAGCTTGATGTCGCGCTGACAGATCGCGAGCGTGAACCCGGCCACCGCGGTCAGTATGCCGACGACCAGAAAGAGCTGCCTCGTGGCGAGCGCTTCGCCGAACATCAGCTGCATCCTGATAAACAGATAGATGCCCGCCTTGATCTGGATACCCGACAGCATCGCCGACACCATCGACGGCGCGCTCGGCGCGGCGTGCGCCCGCGGCAGCCAGCCGAACATCGGCAGGAGCCCCGCCTTCATGCCAACCGCGGTCATCATGAGCGAGTATGGGAGGATGAGCGCTCCCCGGTCGGTCATCGCGAGAGAACGCTCGCGGATCCCCGCGAAGTCGAGCACGCCGAATGTCTGGTACGTGAACCCGATACCGAGCAGGAAGAACGCCATCGCGAGGATGCTGAACATGAGGTAGAGCATGCCGTTGTAGAGCGCGGGCTTACCCTTCTTGTACATGATCAGAAGCGTCGAGAAGACCGTAGTGAGCTCGATGAGCACGTATACGTTGAACACGTCGGCGGTAAGGAAGAGCGACGCGATCACACCCTGCAGGCTTACAAAGACGAACTGAAACAGCTTGTCCATGTAGAGCTTGTTGTAGTTGAACAGGAAGAGCAGAAGGAACACGACGGCGACCAGGAGCAGGAGCGGTGCCGATATCGCGTCGAGTTTCAGCGTGATCCCGACAGGCTCGGCCCAACCGGCGAGCGGCTCCACAAGCGTACCCGACCGGCGAACGTGCGCGAGCAGGTGGACCGCGATTCCAACCACGGCCATCTGTGCGACGATCAGAATGTGCTTGTAGATGCGGGTCGGTACGAAGTAGCCGATCGTACCCGCGACGATCGGCAACAGTACGGGCACGTAGAGCGGCAGTGGTTCGAGTGCTGTCATCTGGTCAACCGGTGGATGATCTTCTGCCAGTCGGACGTTCCGTACTTGCGAAACAGCCCGATGAACAGCGTAATGCTGACCGCGGTTACCGATATCCCGATCACGATCGCCGTGATCATCAGCGCCTGCGGCAGGGGGTCAACCATGCGCGCGGCGTGCTCGGGTCCGACAGGCGGAAGCTGATCTGGTCGGGCGTTGACCGTTATCAGAAAGAGGATCGCCGCGACGTCCATCACGTTCACCGATATGATCGTCCGGATGATGTTCCGGTGGAACAGCACGCCGTACAGGCCCACAAAGAAGAGAACGAGGCTCGCGTTCTGGATCGTCACATACTCCAACATCGGCGCTCTCTACGAGTCCTCGTAGAACGCGTATCGGAACACCAGGATCGTCAGTCCGATCGCGACCTTGAACCCGATCAACAGATTCATCGCGATGAGGTACGGCTCGCGCAGCCAGACGGTCTGCTGCGCGGCGAGCGACAGCACGAGCGCCGCCGGAATCACAACGATCGCAGCAAAGATCGCCTTCTCCACCAGCACCGCACGCCCGATGGCCAGGTCATTGGTCGGATCGACGATATATCTGCCAATGAACATCGCCGCAAGAATCGCTCCGCCCTGGAATCCGCCCCCGGGGCTGTCGTGACCGTTCACGATGATGTAGACGCCGAACAACACGACAAAGGGATAAAGCAGCCCCGTGATCGTCGACACGATCGATCGTTCGCTCACTTGCGGCCCCCGATTTCGAAGAAGTGGAGCATCGCCGAAATTGCGGCGAGCAGGATCAGCGCTTCGAACAAGGTGTCGTAGACCCGGTAGTTGAGATAGATCGCCGCGACTGCGTTCTGAGCGCCGGTATCGTCGTGAAAACTCGCCACGTAGTAGCGCGCGAGCTCAAAATCACTCGGTTCCCCGTGTCGGTTCGCCGCGTACAGCACCCCGGCGAGTACGATCGCGCAGCATGCGATGACGAGCGCACGCCTCACGAAGCCTGCTCCCCCGTCGTCCCATCCGCCGACTCGTCGACCCGATCGCTCGACTCCCCGGTACGGACGAATCGCACGTTCAGATCGTGGTAGTGCAGGATGAGCAGTACCTCGAGCTCATCGACGAGGTAGTTCTGCCCGTCACCGTAGATTCGAAGCTCATCGCCCTCCTGCCGGATTATGAGATCGTAGCGTCCCCGTCGGGATACCGCGTCGAGCGATTCGGGGGTGCAGACTATCTGCGGCTCGAGCTCGCGCGCGATGCAGAACTGCTCGATCTCGTGCAGCAGCGCGCCACGCCGCGTGCCCTCGACGATGTAGCGATCGGTGACGGTTTGAAACGCCTCGTTCGTGAAGCAGATGCGGTAGACCCGGTAGCGCTTCAGCGCGGTCAGGAACAGCAGCGTCGTCAGCCCGCTCGCCATCACCGCCTCGGCGATCGCGACATCGGGAGCGTTATAGTAGAGGTAGAGGAACGATATCAGAAGCGAGAAGATCCCCAGGTAGATCACCGACAGGCGCAGCACCCGGCTCTCGATCGCGAGCACCGCGAGCACGGCAAGCGACACGAAGATCGTCGCCTCAACCATCGGTCCCCTCCCGCGCCTTGAACCCGGCCGCGTACGCCGAATGCGCGACCGAGTGCGTCGCAAGCGGATTGGTGAGCAACTCGAAAATCAGGATGACAGCGAGCTTCGCGGTGAAAAAGGTCAGACCGTGCATCAGCATCATCCCGAACACGAGCGTGATCAACCCGACCGTGTCGACCTTCGCGGTGATCACCACGCGCGAGTAGAAGTCCTTGAGCGCGAGCACACCGTACACGCCGATCGCCATGAAGACGAGTCCGACGACCACGAGCCCCATACCGATCGCGTGGAGCATCAGGCCGACTCCTTGCCGCGCTCGAGGAAGCGCGCGACGAGCACGCTCCCGATGAAACCGAGCAGCGAGTAGACGATCGCGATGTCGAGCACGAAGGTCCGGTCCAGAAGCGATGCGAGCACGATGATCGCCATGACGATCTTCGACGAGATGAGGCTCAGTCCGAGCAGCCGGTCCCAGATCGTGGGCCCAAGAACGACCCGCAACAGTCCTCCGACGATCAGTACCGTCAGCACGGCCAGTACCGCGCCGTGGAAGCTCACGCCCCCCCCCCGGAGAGCAACCGCTCGAAATCCTGCTTGATCAGTCGCCCCGCGTCTTCGGGGTC
>SKVA01000174.1 GCA_007129695.1 Spirochaetaceae bacterium
CCGTCCTTGATATTGCGCGGGCTTCACGAGCACCGGCTCGCCGACAATCCGGAACTGCTGTTCCGGCAGCTGGATATTGACCTCTCCGAGCATCTCCCTGTCTACGAGCCACTGGAGCACTCGCTCCATGTCGGAACCGTCGACACGGATCGTTACCGCTACGTCGCTGGTCTGTCGCCGCGCCAGGTATGTCTCCGCGGCGGCCGAGGTCGGCCGGGTCGACACGAAGACCAGGCCGGCCGCGAGCGCGATGATCGCAGCAGCAGCCAAGCCAACCGCCGGGATCGGGATGCTCACCGATTTGCTTCTGGCCGGTTCGCCGGGTCCGTGCAGCCGCGCACGAATCGCGGTCCAGGACGCCTGCGCGCTCTGCGCGACGCGATCGGCGGTGACGGGGGGCATGCGCCGTCGCAGCTCAACGAGTTCCTCGTAATCGGCACGAACAGCGGGGTCTGAAGCGATCGCGGATTCGATCTCTCCAACGAACCGGGCCGGAACCTCACCATCGAGATAGGTCGAAAGAATCATACGGTCAGGTCGCATTCTCGTTCCTCTTCAGAAGCTCAAGAAGCTGCTCGCGGGCTCGGAAGACGCGGACCTTCACGTTCCCTTCGGTGATTCCCAGGATTGACCCTATCTCTTTGTAGTTCAGTTGTCCATACTCCTTCAGCACGAGCACCGACCTCATTTTCGGCGGCAGCTGTTGCAGCGCGTCGTGAACCTCCGCCTCGGACTCGGTCCGAACGACCCGATCCTCACCGGATGGAACGTCGGGCTGAGGTTCGTTGAACACGCGCCCGTACGCGCGACGTTCGCGCGAAGACCGCTTCACCGCGTTGAGCGCCAGGTTCTTCGCTACGCGAATCAACCAGTACTTCGCCTGCTCGGTGTCGGGGAAGCGATCAATGCGCTCATAGTACTTGATGAACGCTTCCTGACAGAGCTCATCGGCCACGTCGTACCTGCCGGTAACCCGGAGAACGACGCGATAGATGATTGGATAGACGTGCCCGTAGACACGCTCGAACAGCTCTTCTCGAGCGTCTGCCCTCTGCATAATCAAACAACCCGCGCGCGACCGGGTTACACTACTCCCGTTTCCATACCGTACCGTCCGGTCCGTCTTCTATACGCACGCCCGCTGCCTGCAGCCGATCGCGAATGCGGTCAGCTGAAGCGTAGTCCCGGTCGCGTCGCGCGCGCTCGCGCTCGCGGATCAGCGAGGCAAGGTCGTCGGGCAGTTCGTCGTCACGGCGCAGCTCGTCGACCAGGCGCAGTCCGAACACCCGATCTGCATCGAGCGCAACGCGTGCCGCGTCGGCCGGATCCACCGTACCGTCGTTGAGCATCGCGCGCAGCAACCCGAGCGCCTTCGGCGCGTTCAGATCGTGCGCGAACGCGTCGTCGATCGCGTCGAGGGCACCTCGCGCGGTCGCGCCCAGCTGGTCACGCGCCGAACCACCGACCAGGTCGTCAACCGACAGACCGGTTCGGGCGTGGGCGTCCTGAAGTTGGCGAATGAGCGACTTGCGGGCTGCTCGCGCCGCGGCGAGCGCGTCCCACGCGAACGACAGCTGCGTCCGATAATGAGCACCAAGAAGGAAGTAGCGGTAGTCGAGCGGATCGTAGCCTTCGTCCACGAGCGTCGAGAGCGTAACCATGTTGCCCTTCGACTTGCCCATCCGACCGCTCGGCATGATCAGGAACTCGGCGTGGAGCCAGTAGTTCACCCACTTCTTGCCGGTCGCCCCCTCCGACTGCGCGATTTCGTTCGTGTGGTGCACGTTGACATGGTCGACGCCGCCGCAGTGGATATCGATCCGGTCGCCCAGGTGCTTCATGCTCATCGCTGAGCACTCCAGGTGCCAGCCGGGATAGCCGCGTCCCCACGGCGAGTCCCACTGCATCGCCTGGTGCTCGAACTTGCTGTTCGTGAACCAGAGTACGAAGTCGTGCGGATTGCGCTTGCCCTCGTCGACCTCGATCCGCGCGCCCGCCATGAGCTGCTGCCGGTCGAGCAGCGCGAGCCGTCCGTACTCTGAGAACTTGCCGATCTCGAAGTAGACATTGCCGCCGGCCTGGTACGTGTACCCCTTTGCCTCGAGCGTCGTGATGAGATCCTGCATCTCCTGAATATGCCCGGTCGCGCGCGGTGCGACGGTCGGTCGGGTGTTGTTCAGCAGGTCGAAGTCGCGGAAGAACGCGTCGGTGAAGAACTCGGCGATCTCCCACACCGACATCCCGCGTTCGCGCGCGCCAATGATCATCTTGTCTTCGCCGTCGTCACTGTCGTCGGTCAGGTGACCAACGTCGGTGATATTCATCACGTGGTTGACGCGGTACCCCGCGCGTTCGAGCACGCGGCGAAGCAGGTCTTCGAACACGTAGGTGCGAAGGTTGCCGATGTGCGCGTAGTTGTAGACCGTCGGACCGCAGCAGTAGAGCCTGACCTCATCCTCTTCGATCGGCACAAACCGTTCGATGCTTCGCGTCAGCGTGTTGTGCAGGTGCAGGTCCATCGATGCGTCCTCGTCGTGGCAATCATCCGCTGATACCGGTATGATCGCGCTGTGGGTAGGCTAAACGAGTGGCGCCGAAAAATCAACATAGACGGTGACGTTCGGTACGACGAACCGATGCGCGACCACACGACCTTCCGCGTCGGCGGACCCGCAGACGTCTACGCGCGCCCGGCGCACCGCGACGATGTGATCGCGCTGATCGCCGCGGCCGGCTCGCACGGGGTCCCGTGGTTCGTTCTTGGCGGAGGCGCGAACATTCTGGTCGCCGACGCGGGTATTC
>SKVA01000162.1 GCA_007129695.1 Spirochaetaceae bacterium
AAGGAGACTCACCGGTATCCGCGCAGCCGCGATGTCGATATCGAGCGCGCGCTCGCGCATCAGAGCTTCATCATCGGTTACCAGCACCTGAAGCGGAGTCGCAACGCGACGCAGTTCTGCCAGCCGATCGGTCCCGAGCCGATCTTCGCTTCCGCCGTACAAAAGATATCTCATTCGGTCATGATACCGACGGCTGCTTGCGTTGGGAAGGCGAACGCGCTATCCTGCGGCGCATGGCACACAGATGCATGCTCGTTGGATGTGGCGGGATAAGTCCCGCGTGGTTGAAGCCGCTGTCGGCGATGGACGATGTCGAGCTCGTCGGACTGGTCGATCTGGACCGGACCGTTGCCGAAGACCGGGCGGCCGAGTACGCACCCGGCGCGGCGATCTACACCGATCTGTCGATCGCGCTCGCTGAGCTCTCCCCCGATGTCGTCTTCGACTGCACCGTCCCGTCGGCTCACGCAAAGATTGACGTGCTGGCGCTCGAAGCCGGGTGCCATGTGATGTGCGAAAAACCGCTCGCCGACACGATGGAGGCCGCGCGGCGCGTCGTCGCCGTGGCGCGCGCGACCGGGCGTACGCACGCGGTGATGCAGAACCGGCGATACCTGCCCGATATTCGGCGGTTCAGGCGACTTGTCGCCGACGGATCGATCGGACGCCCCACGATGCTCACGGCGGACTTCTTCATCGGGGCGCACTTCGGCGGATTCCGTGCCGAAATGGACCACGTTCTGCTCCTGGACATGGCGATCCACACCTTCGACGCCGCACGAATGATCCTGGATGCGCGGCCCGTCTCGGCGTCGTGCACCGAGTGGAATCCGCACGGGTCGTGGTACGCGCACGGCGCGGCGGCGGTCGCGCTGTTCGAAATGGACAACGGCGCGCGCTTCTCCTACCGCGGGAGCTGGTGCGCCGAAGGAATGAACACGAGCTGGGAGTCTTCGTGGCGGATCGTCGGCGACGGGGGTTCGGCGACGTGGGACGGGGGGGCGCAGATCGCGGGCGAAGCCGCCGGACCGGGTGACACGCTGATACGCCCGGGGACTCCGATCGACCTGCCGGAGCCGGTACGGCTCGAAGAGACCGGCCACGCCGGGTGTATCAGAGCGTTCATCGACTCGCTCGGCGCGGGGACGGAGCCTGAGACGGTGAGCCACGACAACATCGCAAGCCTGGCGATGTGCCTGGCCGCGGTCGAGAGCGCAGAGACCGGCCGCACGGTCCCGATCGATCCGGGGGCGGTATGACCATCACCGTCTGGAACGAGTTCCGGCACGAGCCTGCGAGCGACGCGATCCGCTCGATCTACCCGAACGGCATCCACGGCGCGATCGCGGAGCACCTGTCCAAATACGACGGGTTCAGCGTGCGGACGGCGACGCTCGACGAACCCGAGCACGGCCTTACGCAGGATGTGCTCGACGCCACCGACGTGCTGATCTGGTGGAGTCACATCGCGCACGGCGATGTGACCGACGCGGTCGCCGAGCGCGTACAGACCGCCGTTCAGCAGGGGATGGGGTTGATCGTGCTCCACTCGTCTCACTTCAGCAAGCCATTCAAGCGCCTGATGGGGACGACCTGCGGACTATCGTGGCGAGAGGACGACAAGCACGAACGCCTCTGGGTCGTGGACCCGACGCACCCGATCGCCGCGGGGATCGACCGTTACATAGAGGTCCCCGAGGCCGAGATGTACGGCGAGTTCTTCGACGTTCCGACACCGGACGAGCTCGTGTTCATCAGCTGGTTCGCCGGCGGCGAGGTGTTCCGAAGCGGCATGGTCTGGAAGCGAGGGTACGGAAAGATCTTCTACTTCCGCCCCGGCCACGAGACCTACCCGATCTACCATCAGCCGCAGATCGTGCAGGTCATCGCGAACGCGTGCCGCTACCTCAACAACGATCGCGCGACGGTCACCGGGATCGGCAGCTGCCCGCACCAGACGGAATCACCGGAAAGCCTTCGCGTACGCGCGTGATCAGACGCCGAGCTTCTTGAGCTTCGGTGCGATGACGACGCGGCAGTAGCCGGCGTTCGGATTGCGGTCGAAGTAGTCGTGGTGGTACGCCTCGGCCGGGAAGAACCGGTCGAGCGGCTCGACCTCCGTGACGATCGGGTCTCTGAACACCGAGCGCATCTCGGTAATCACCGCCTCGACGGTCGGTCGCTGCTGCTCCGATTCCAGGTAGATCGCGGATCTGTACTGCGTGCCGACGTCGGCGCCCTGTCGATTCGGCGTCGTTGGATCGTGCGCGTCGAAGAAGCGTCTGAGGATCGCGTCTAGCGCGACGACCGACGGGTCAAACTCGATCCGCACGACTTCGGCGTGACCGGTCGTGCCGCTGCACACCTGCTCGTACGTCGGGTTCTCAGTCGCGCCGCCGGCGTAGCCGGACGTGCACGCGACGACGCCGCCCATGCGCTTGAAAACGGCTTCGATGCACCAGAAGCATCCGCCGGCCAACGTGATAGTTTCGTGCTCCACTGATTGTCTCCACGCCCAAGATACCGCTCGATCGGCGATCAACAAAATCGACACCACCCTTTCGGGCGTGCTACAATCGCCGCGCTATGAGCGAATCGACCGGCAACCGACTCCCTTCGGACCGAACCGTCGTGGCCGCGTACTCGTACGCGTACGCGATCCTCGGCGCCCCCGACCTCGCGCTCCAGGCGACGCACGCGGCGCTCGGCCGGCCCCGCTCACCCGAGTCGCCCGTACACTGGGTCGAGCTCTTCGACGCGACGCGCCGCGCCGCGCTCTCATTACGGCGATCGGC
>SKVA01000006.1 GCA_007129695.1 Spirochaetaceae bacterium
CGTCCGGTTTCACCGCAAACCATTCTAGCGGTCGGCTTGACCGGTCGCCGCGGCGCTCTGATATTGAGGGTACCGGTTGTGCACCGACCGGCAAGGGGGAAGAGTGAGCAGCAGCGCCTGGCCCGAACGGGCCCCCGAACGGGCCCCCGAGGGGGCCATCTTCGATCTAGACGGAGTCATCACCGACACCGCCGTCATCCACTTTCGCGCGTGGAAGGAGACCTTCGACCGGCTGCTCGCCGACCTTCACGGACAGGAGTTCAGGCCGTTCGAGCACGACCGCGACTACGTACCGTACGTAGACGGCCGACCGCGCTATGACGGGGTGGCCGGGTTCCTGACGTCGCGCGACATCGAGCTGCCGTACGGCAAGGTCGATGACGAGCCGGGGAAGAAGACCGTGTGCGGGATCGGCAACGCGAAGAATGAGCGGTTTCGTCAGATCGTCGACAGCGGCGATATCCCGGTGTTCGAGTCGACCGTCGCGCTCGTTGACCAGTTGATAGACGCGGGCGTCAAGTGCGGTGTGGCGAGTTCGAGCCGCAACTGCCGCTTTGTGCTGAGGCAGACAGGACTCATCGACCGGTTCGGGACCGTCGTGGACGGAACCGACAGCAAGGAGCTCGGGCTCGAGGGCAAGCCCGCCCCCGACATCTTCGTGACCGCGTGCGAGCGGCTGTCGGTTCGCCCTGATCGCAGCCTCATGGTCGAGGACGCGTACTCGGGCGTCGAAGCGGGGCGCAACGGAGGGTTCGCGCTCGTGATCGGGATATCGCGCAACGGTGACCTGGACGGTCTGCGCGAACGCGGCGCGCATATGGTGGGCGACGACATGTCGCAGATCAGCTTCGACCGGATCATGGACTGGTTCCGGGGTGACCGATGAAGGAGCCTCTGGTCAAGTTGGTCCTGACGCTGATTGCGGCAGGATCGCTCGCTCTGGGGGCGCTCTGGCTCATCGCGCCGCAGAGCTACCTCGACTTTGGAGGGATCGAGTCGACGCACGTCGGGTGGCTTCGTACGATCGGCGCAGGGTTGATCGGGCTTCAGGGGTTCGGCCTCCTGGTCGCTACCGTTCGCCGCCGCGACACGAATCCGGGGCTGCTCCTGATCGCGTTCGCGAGCACGCTCCAGACCGGCACGGCGTGGTTCTCGCTCGTGACTCGCGAGTTCGTCGCCGAAACCGGATGGGTCGTCGTCGTTCCGATCGCGCTCGCGACCGTCGCGTCGATCCTGCTGTGGATGGTCTACATGTCGCGCCACGCGAGCCGCGCGCTGCTCGGCACGCCCCGTGCGTCGAAGGGTGATGGCGAGCCGATGGCCGACGAACCGACCGACGAACCGATTCACGAGTGACGTTCCGTCAGTTCCTCCTGGTCGTGGAGATCCGGACGAAGGTCATCAGCGTGTCGACCTTCGTGCTCGCGACGCTCTACGCGGTTTCGCGCGGCATTCCGATCAGCGCGGTCGATACGGTGCTGCTCGCGGTCGCGGTGCTCTGCGTCGATATGGGCACGACCGCGTTCAACAGCTTCTACGACTACCTGCACGGTGTCGACACCCCGCTCTACACCGCCGAGCCCGACAAGGTGCTCGTCCACGAGGCGGTTGCGCCGGGCTACGCGCTGATCGTGTCGGTCGTGCTCTACGCGCTCGCGGCGATCGCGGGGTTTGCCGTCGCTGCGACCACGGTGTGGTGGATCGTCCCGGTCGGGGTCGGCGGGATGCTCGTCGGGTTCCTCTACAACGGCGGTCCGATCCCGCTGTCCAGGACGCCGTTTGGCGAGTTTTTTGCCGGCGGGTTCCTGGGCACCGTCCTCTTCCTGGTCGTCTTCGCGGTGCACGCGCGCGCGCTCACTCCGGACGCGGTCATCGCGTCGATTCCGAGCTCCTTGATGATCGCCGCGGTGCTGACGGTCAACAACACGTGCGATCACGACGGCGACCGCGCGGCGGGCCGAAGAACGCTGTCGATCGTCGCCGGCCGGGCGTTCGGAGAAGGCCTGGTCTACGCGTCGGGGCTGGTAGCGTACGCGATCCTGATCGCGTCTTCGCTCGCTTCCGTCGAGTCGCTCCCGAGTCTGCGGCCGGGCGGGGTCGTGGCGGCTGCGATCGGCCTGCTCCTCACGGTCGGCTCCTACGTCCGGATGCACCGGCGAGGCTACAGCCACGCGACCAAGCGGCCGCAGATCGTGGCAATCATCCGGGTGGTAGTGATCTACACCGCCGCGTACGCGGCGATGCTCATCCACGCGGCGGCGTAGTCGACGAGCGGCGCGACTACGGGTCTACCGTGACGATCTCGAACCGGGGGCCTCTGAACTCAGCCGCCTCCGGCTGGCGTCGTCCGGTCGCGATCACGACGTACGCTTCGCCGTCGCCAAAGGGCACCACGGCCGACAGATACTCGTTCATCGAACCGGGAAACTGCGTGTGATCCGCCACACCCGTGCTGAGCCCACGGTTCGTCCGCTGCTTTCGGAAGTACGAAGCCAGGCTCTCGCCGTCTATCTCGACGGATCGCGGAGACCGGGTCCGAAAGAGGATCGTTCCGCCGAGATCCGCGATCGTCTGCTCGTAGAAGAGCATGATCTCGAGCTCCGAGCGTCCTTCGTCGGGCCGCAGGAACTGCCGGCGGATCCGGCCCATCACCGTGCGGACTTCGTCCTCGCCGACGACGACAAACAGTTCCTCGAACCCTATCCGATCGTCGTAGCGGACAGCGCTGTCGTCGAAGATCGGAATGAGGTCGGCAACCTCCTCCGGCGAGTCGGCCACGGCCGGCTGCACCACC
>SKVA01000007.1 GCA_007129695.1 Spirochaetaceae bacterium
GGCTCTACCGCGGCAAAAACGCGCGCGGACGACCCGGGTCGGGGCTGGGGCTACCGATCGCCGCGAAGATCCTGGACCGGCACGGCGGGTCGATCGCGATGGAGCAGATCGGCGACCGTACTCACGTGCGGATGTTCGTGCCGACGATCAGCTGAGCGGTGTTGCGCGCGCGAAGCGGTAGCCGTAGCCGCGGACCGTCTCGATCCAGCGGTCGTCTCCGAGGTGCGCGCGGAGGTTCGCGATGTGCGTGTCAACGGTGCGTTCGGCGCCCGCGTACGGGTGGTCCAGGCACTCCGCCATCATCCACTCGCGCGTGACCGCCCGTTCGGGTCGGTTCGCCAGTTCGACCAGGATTCGCCACTCGCTCGGCGTCAACGCGACCTCCGTTCCGTCGAGCTCGACGCGCCGCGCGTCGATATCGAGCGTCATGACCACGTCGTCAAGCCGGTAGCGGAGCACGCTCCGGGCGTCCGGTGCGGCGCCGGTGCGCCGCAGGATCGCTCCGATCCGGAGCACCAGCTCCTTCGTGGAGAAGGGCTTCACGACGTAGTCGTCGGCACCCGTCTCGAATCCCATGACCCGCTCGGACTCGCTGTCCTTCGCGGTCAGAAACACGATCGGAACGCTGCTCGCGTCGCGCACACGCTTCGCGAGCGCGTAGCCGTTGCCGTCGGGCAGCTTGATGTCCAGGATCAGCGCGTCGAACCGATGCCCTGAGTCGCCTTCCGAGTCGAGCGCGTCGACCGCCGACGAGAATCCTTCGACGGCGACCACGTCGTACCCTGCGACTTCGAACCCTTCGGCTACCGCCTCACGGATCAGCTTGTTGTCCTCGACGATCAGGAGCCTCGGCATGCTTACAGAGTACCCGATGCGCTACCAGTCGTCACCCGAACAGCACCGCCACCGCGAACGGAACCACCGCAAGGAGCGCGAACACGCGCGGGCGGCTCGTGCGCGGGTCCCACGCGAACAGCGCGTAACACAGCGCAAGGTTGAGCACAACGCTCGCCGCCAGGACCAGGAGCGGCCAGGCCGCCGCGGCATACGAATCGCCTGCGAACGCGAGCGTGTTGAACGCGCGCATCGCCTGCGTGGCCGGAAGGATCGATGCACCGCGCGCGACCGCTTCCGGCAGCAATTCTTCGGGCACCATGAGTCCGCCGAGCAGGACCGACGGGAGATAGACGAGCTGGGCGAGCATCGTACCCGCGCGCGACGTTGGCGCGACGACGCCGATCAGCACCGACAGCGTCGCGAACGACAGCGCTGTAAGGAGGAGCGTGAGCGCGAACCCCGCCCAGTTCACCGGGAGCGGCGCGCCGTAGAGGAGCGCGCTCAGCGCGGTCAGGATCATCGCGACGATCGCCATGTGAACGACCGCCCCGACGATGGGTATGGAAATGAGCGATCCCGACGGTACGCCGTTCACGCGGTAGCTTCGCAGGATCCCCGAGTCGCGCTGATCGATCAGCGTCGCCGGTATCGTCATCAGCGTGCCCGACATGACCGCGAACACGATCATCCCCGGGATCATCAGATCGACGAAGCCCGGGTTGATGGTCGGCATGAACAGCCCGATCATCACGAAGAACCCGATCGGGAAGAGGTAGTTCATCAGCATCAGCGTCGCGTCGCGGACTCCCGCCTTCAGGTCGACGGAGAGGTGGTGTACGTATCCGGTCATCGGGTGCCTCCATGTGCTGCGGTTGTGATTTCCACGAATCGCTCTTCGAGCGACGGTCGTTCGACGCGCAGATCGACGAGTTCGTCGTTGTTTCTCTTCAGGTAATCCAGGATCGCCGTGACCGAGTCGGCCGGCCGATCCGACCAGTACGCCGCGTACCCATCGTCATCGTGCGCTTCTGCCGACCCGTTCGCGGGTTCGGCGCCGGCGAGCGCCGGCGCGTCGGCGCGGATCGTGCCCTGCATCGACGCGACCCTGATCTTCGTCCGGCGGTCACCGGCCGCGGTTACCTGCTGCGGGGTTCCTTCGATCGCGAGCCGCCCGGCGATGATGATCCCGATCCGGTCGCAGAGCTTCTCCGCCTCCGCCATGTCGTGCGTCGACAGCACGATCGTCGTGCCGCCGCGGCGCAGCTCTCGCATCATCTCGTGGAGCTCAACGCGCGACTCGACGTCCAGGCCTGCGGTCGGCTCGTCGAGGAGCACGAGCGCAGGGCCGTGCGCGACCGACAGCGCGAGTGACAGCCGCCGCCGCTGGCCGACCGACATCGCGCCGTACTGCTTGTCCGCGTGCGCGGCCAGCCCGAATCGGTCCAGGAGATCAAGCCGCGGCTCCACCTTGTGGTACCGGCTGAAGAAGACGACCGCCTCCTTCGGCGTCATCGTCTTCGGCAGCGCCGACTCCTGCAGCTGCACCCCGATCGTACTCCAGAGCTCCTTTGGGTGCGTTGTCGGGTCGATCCCGAAGACGCCGACGCTGCCGTCGTCGGGAGCGCGTAACCCTTCGATGCATTCGAGCGTCGTCGTTTTCCCCGCGCCGTTCGGTCCGAGCAGCCCGTAGATCGTGCCCGCGCCGACCGAGAACGTCAGCCTGTCGACGGCGGTCGTTGACCCGTACCGTTTCGTGAGCTCTCTGACTTCCAGTGCCATCCGGTCATTCATCGCTTCTCTCCTCTTCTTCTGTGATGTTCTCCCAAGGCCGAACGGCCTGGAGGTAGAATGCTTCGCCGGCGTTGCGGAGCAGCCGGAGAATCGTGTCGTCCGGGCAGTCGCCGAGCGAGCCGGAGTTCACGAGCATCGCCAGGCCGTGCGTGAAGATCCA
>SKVA01000489.1 GCA_007129695.1 Spirochaetaceae bacterium
ATTCCGATCTTGTAGTCGGGCTTGCGACTCGACTGCGCGGACACTTCGCGCACGAAGTCGTCCGGGTAGTCGGGCAGCGTACGCTGCGTGCCGGTGAAATCGGCACCCAGGTGCCCGGTGAGCATCGCGATCTCGATGATCCTGGTGTAGTAACCGTTGATGCTCTGTTCGGCCCAACCGTTGACCGGCAGATCGTCCAGAAACGTGGGGATCGTCGGCGTAACCCGATGACGGGGCAAAGGATGGTAGAACCGCGCCCCGTCGGGAAGAGCCGACAGAAAGTCACGCCGAAACGTCACCGCGTCACGAAGCGCCGCCGCGCGGTCGAGCAACCGGTCACCCATCCGCTCGATCTGCAGTCGTGTGAAGTACCACATGGGCGCCACGTCGCCACCGGCAAGGTACTCGGCGATGCTCTGGTAGCGACGAACGTCGTACCCCTTCGCCTCCATCGCCGAGACGTAGTGCGGCGGCATCTCGAGTTCGTCGGGTGCGACCAGATCGACGCGAACCTCGTTGAAAATCGACAGGCCGTCGACCTTCGAGTGCGCGGTGCGTCCGTGATAGAGGTCACCGACGAGCGCCACGTGGATCGACGACCGATCCCATCCGGACTGTTCGAGGAAGGTGAACTCGTCCAGAAACTCCTGCGTCGGATGCTCATGACGGCCGTCACCGGCGTTTATGAAACTCGGTCGCAGCAGCCCGAGCCGCTCGGCGTACGCTCCGATCGACTCCTCGAGCCACCGGCACGCACCTTCGAGCTTCGTGCGTACGACGAACAGCGAGTGATCGGAGTAGGATACGAGCATCCTGAACGTGTCGGTGATGCTTTCGCTCTTGTTGAACGACGATCCAGACGTGCCGAAATCGTTGAGCTTCAGGCCGTGGAACTTCACCGCGTTGCGGAACGATTCCTTCGTGCGGGTGGAGTCCTCCATGAAGAAGAGGTAGGCACCTACCCCGTCGGCATTGATCACGAACCGCGCGATCGACTGCCGATCCCGCGACTGGAGCGCCTCCTTCAGCGCGCGAGTTCGGTCGTAGAGGTACGCCTGCTCGTCGACCGACAGGTCGCGGACAACCTGGATCGATCGCCCGAAGAACGGCGAGGTCACGGGGCGATTCGAAGCGTATCGGTCGCGAGCGCTATGATTCGATCATCCGACGTCTGGACCCAGATCCGGTTACCGCCGAAGGCGATCGTCGTATACGGGTTGACCGCTATGATCGACCGGTCGACCAGGTCGAGCTCCTCATTGAACCTGCCGAGGTACCACTGACCGCCGTCGCGCACTACCGCGTAGACGCGCTGCGGCGTTCCAAAGACGCCCACCGACGTCGCAATGAACACCTCAGCGGCGCTGCGGCGATGTTCGGCGAGCGACGCTACGCTGAAGGTAGCAAGCCTCGCGCCATCGCCATCGGCGGTCACAACGAGAAGGTGTTCGCCGAAGAACTGGTACTCGCGACTGACGATCGCGTCTTCGGCAGAGCGGTTGACAATGACTCCGGTAGCCGGGTTGATCTGAACGAGCCGACCGAACACCGCCGGGCCGACCTCCCGGACCTGGATGAAGTAGATCGGAGAAAGCTCCGCGTCAAGCCCGCGAACCTCATCGGCAATAGCTCGCTCGTCGAGGAGCGCGCGCGCGTCGCGGGCGATCAGCTCTCGCTCGGCACGAACACGGTCGACCAGCTGCGTGACCTCCTGCCGCTCGTCGGCGATCTCTGCCCGCCGGCGTTCGGCCTCTTCGCGCTCGGCGGCGATCTCCGCTTCCCGCTGTGCAACGGCAGCTTCCGCGGCGGGTCGCTCTTCGTCGGGCAGATCGGCGATCTGTTCGCGCTCTTCGGCGACCCGTTCGGTCTGTTCGTCAAGCCGTCGCTCCACCACGGCGATCTCAGCCTGTTCGACCGCGATACGCTCTTCGCGCTCGTCGATGACGCGCTCGGTCAGCTCCACCATCTCCTGCCGGTCATCGATCCCACGGTCGGGCAGCGAACGGAGCTCTTCGATGACTCGATCGGCGGCGATCTCGGCTGGATCGACGGTTCCGATCACCCCGGGCCCCGTCACAGACGACAGCGGGATGACGATCCTGCTTCGGCCCGGCCACTCGTCGTAGCGCCGGGCAAGCCCCGCGTTGTCGCCTGACAGGTGCGAAAGGACGATCGGCTTGTACCGGTCGGTGAAGAACGGGATATCACCACGCACGACCGCGTTGTAGATCGTGACCCAGCGCGCGAGCAGATCGGCATCGGCCGATCCGTAGTCGTACGCCGCCTGGAGATACCCGGAGACGATCCGGCGCAGGTTGTTGATGTGGTCAACGCGCGAAGTCGGGAGCGGCACGATTATATCGGCATCGCGCAACCGATTCGTCGTCGGATCGATCGCACGGATGACCCGATAGCGTCCGTCGATGATGAAGTCCGTGCGCCCGTCACGGACGGCGGTGCCGAGCGAGCGACCGATCCCGACAATCTGCTCGATCGTGTTGATCGTCTCGTACGGACCCTCATAGTTGATGAAATCGAAGTCGCGTGTGCCGAGCGCTTCGAGCTCTTCTTCGTCAACATCGACGGCAGACAAGCCTGCCGCAACGAGTATGAATGCCATCAAGAGCGCGCGTCGCATGGCTACCCCCGTGCTAACTATACCCCGGAGCGGCGCCGATTGCATAGGCAATCTCAGCTGCCGCCGCCGAGTCGGCGCAGTAGATCAAGCGCGTCAACGCGCACCGCACGACCGTAGCCTCCTTGCGCGATCGCCAGGAGCACGTCAGC
>SKVA01000379.1 GCA_007129695.1 Spirochaetaceae bacterium
CTGGTCTTCTGATCCTGGTGATCGCCGCACTCGTCGGGTGCCGCGGCAACACTGCCGGGGGCGGAAGACTCTATATCTATAACTGGACCTACTACATCCCCGACGAGGTCATCGCGGCGTTCGAACAGGAGTTCGACGTCAAGGTCGTCTACGACATGTTCGCGTCGAACGAAGAGATGTTCGCGAAGCTTCGCGCCGGAGGCACCGGCTACGACATCGCGTTTCCAAGCGGAGACTACGTGTCGATCATGGCGAGCGAAGGAATGCTCCTGGAGGTCGACAGATCGCGCCTGTCGAACTGGGACAATCTGGATGCCGAGGTGCTCGCGAAGATCGAGTTCGATCCCGGCAACAGGTGGAGCGTTCCGTACATGATGGGCGCGGCCGGTATCGCCGTGAACACGCGCTTCGTGTCGGACTACGAGCGGAGTTGGAGCGTCTTCGACCGGACGGATCTGCGCGGTCGGATGACGATGCTCGACGACATGCGCGAGGTGCTCGGCGCCGCATTGAAGTCCCTCGGTTATTCGGTGAACACCGTCGTCCAGTCGGAGATCGACGAGGCAAAGGCGCTCGCTGCCCGGTGGAGCCGTAACCTACTCAGGTTCGACGCCGAGGCGTTTGGAAAGGCGTTCGCGAACGGCGAGGTGTGGGTGGTTCACGGCTATCAGGAGAACGTCTTTCTTGAGCTCGATGAGGACGATCGCGACCACGTCGACTTCTTCATCCCCCGCGAGGGCGGGTCGATGTACATGGACAGCATGGTGCTCCTGAAGGACGCGCGGAATGTCGACCTGGCCTACCAGTTCATGGACTACATCCTTCGCGCCGACGTGATGGCCGAGATTGCCGACTGGCTCGAGCTACCGTCGATCAACGTTCCGTCGCGCGACTTGATGGAGACCGTTCCGCGCTACCAGATCTCCGATCTGGCCGGCGCCGAGTTCAAGGAAGACATCGGGTTCGACATCGACCGGTACAACAACGCATGGCAGGAGATCCGGGTCGGCGGCTGATCCGCAGGGCGCGCGGCCGGTAGTCAGCCTGCCGCGCGTCGGGTAGACTGGCCGCCGTGGGGGATTCATGAATCAGAAGATCGCGTGGGTAACCGGCGGCGGGACCGGAATCGGTCTGGGCATAGCGCGCGCGCTCGCCGACGAAGGCTACGCCGTCTACATCAGCGGACGGCGTTCCGACGTGCTCGAGCGCGAGGCGGCGGCGTACGCTGCGGACGCCGCGACGCCGGCTGACGCCGCGAAGCCCGCGGCCGGCGTCCTCATCCCGGCCGCGGCCGACGTTTCGAGCGACGCGGCAATCGCCGCGGTAGCCGACCGCATCCGTGGAGAGCACGGCGGGCTCGACCTGCTCGCTATGAGCGCGGGCGTGAACGTCGCGCACCGCTCGATAGAGGACACGACGCCCGACGAGTGGCGGAAGCTCCTCGACATCAACGCGACCGGCAGCTTCCTGACGCTCAAGGCGGCGCTGCCGCTCCTCAAGGGGCGGGCGAACCCGCTGGTCGTGAACATCGCGTCGGTCGCGGGGATCCGCGCGCTGCGGATGGCCGGGGTCGCGTACGCCGCGTCGAAGTTCGCGCTCGCGTCGCTCGGCGTCTTCGGCGGCGCCGAACTCGCCGAGGCGGGAATACGGATGACGACGATCCACCCCGGTGAGGTCAATACACCGATCCTTGACCAGCGCGCAACACCGCCCCCGGCTGAGAAGCGCGCGCAGATGGTGCAGCCCGCCGATATCGGCGCGCTCGTCGTACTCATTGCGAAGCTCCCACCGACGACACACGTCGCCGAGATGGTCGTCAAGCCGCGGTATCAGGAGATCATCTAGCGCGGACGTCCGGCCTGGTCGGGCGTTCTGCCCGGCCGCTCCCTGTTGCTAACCAGGAAACAGGACCAGAAAGATCAGCCAGCCGATGAAGGCGGTCGCGATGATCGCGGCTACGATCGGCAGCACGACCTGGAAGGCGGCGAGGATGAGCGCAAGCGTCGTGCGGCGGCGTTCGTTCTTCACGATACCGGGTGGATCAGGTGGCACGCCACCTGATGACCCGTCGCGGTCGGCTTGAGCTCCGGGACGACCCGGCTGCACACGTCCATCGCGTGCCGGCACCGGGTATGGAACGGACAGCCCGACGGCGGATTCGCCGGGCTCGGCACATCGCCCTTCAGGATGATCCGATTCTTCTTGATCGTCGGATCGCTGACCGGGATCGCCGACAGGAGCGCCTGGCTGTAGGGATGGAGCGGTTCGCGGTAGAACTCCGACTTGGCCGCGACCTCGACCAGCTTTCCCAGATACATCACACCGACGCGGTCGGCCATGTGCCGGACGACGCTCAGGTCGTGGCTGATGAACAGATACGTGAGCTTGAAGGAGTCCTGCAGGTCTTCGAGCAGGTTGATGATCTGACTCTGGATGCTGACGTCGAGCGCCGATATCGGTTCGTCCGCGACGACGAAGCCCGGGTCGAGCGCGAGCGCGCGCGCGATGACTACCCGCTGTCGCTGGCCACCGGAGAACTCGTGCGGATAGCGCGTCACGTGGTACGGCTGCAGCCCGCAGCGCACCAGGACCTCCTTCGCGCGCTCCTTTGCCTCGGCTCCCGTAGCGATGCCGTGCGCCGACAGGATCTCCTTGATCGCGTTCCCGACGGTCATCCGAGGGTTGAGCGCGCTGTACGGGTCCTGAAAAACCATCTGCATGTTTCGTCGCAACTCGCGCATTCGCACAGGGTCGGCCGCCAGTACGTCTTCACCGCGGTA
>SKVA01000329.1 GCA_007129695.1 Spirochaetaceae bacterium
GGTCCCCGGCGAGCGCCTCGATCACGCGCCGTCGCGCGGAGTCTTCGGGGCGCGCGTGGCGCGCGTCGATCAGAAAGAGCCGATCGGCGAACGCGTCGCGCACCCGTCCGACGACATCGCGCTCGGCGCGATTCTCCTTCCCTGCATCCCGAGCGGCGTCGGTCCGCTTTCCGGCCCACAACGCGATGATCCCGGCCGAATGCGCGCACGCTTCGTCGACCGTGACGACGCTCTGCCCCTTGGGGCTGCGCATCCGTCCGGCGGTGATCAGCGTGCACAGCCGCGCGTAGCCTTCGCGGTCCTGCGCGAGCAGGACCACCGCTGCATCTCTCCCGCGACCGGTATCAACGGTCATCTCGGCCCCGACGATGAGCCGCCCACCGTGATCGCGAACCGCGTCGCGCGCCTGTACAATCCCCCCGACGCTGTCACGGTCGGTCATTGCGATCGCCGGAAGCCCGATGCGCGCGGCGCATTCGACGAGCTCGGCAGGATGACTCGCACCGCGAAGAAAGCTGTAGTTACTCTTCACCCATAGCGGAACATAGCGTGGCGGGTCGCGCCGACGCCGGACGATCGACCGACGCGCGCTCATTCGACGATTCCCTGGAGCATCCAGCGACGCTCATTCACGTCGAAGTAGATCCACAGCGCCCGGTCGAAGCGGTCGTAGAGGTAGTAGTACTCGCGCTGATACGGATGGTTCCACCACCCACCCGACAGCGTGTACGGCCCGGCGATGCGGGGCGACTGAAACTCGTCGGGCATCGAAGA
This sequence comes from Spirochaetaceae bacterium, assembly GCA_007129695.1. Taxonomy (GTDB): domain Bacteria; phylum Spirochaetota; class Spirochaetia; order DSM-27196; family SLST01; genus SLST01. The sequence continues at coordinate 775 of SKVA01000329.1, forward strand.
GAGCGCAACCGGTGCTTCGAGGATACGCCGGACCAGCTGGGGGTGCCCCGGAGGCGTCAGCAACCCTGCGGGTCGATCGGGCTCGTCGGTCGATCGCATCGCGCGCAGCAACCGCTTCGCCATCCCCGACGCGTCATGCCCCCCACACACGGCATTCTGCCAGCTGAATGCGTGTTCGGGCAGGTGGCTCGTTTCGAGCCGAGCGAACTGAACCGCATCGTTACCGAGCTCTGCGGTGATGTCCGACAGCGCATGCACGGCCTGCTCGAACTCGATCGTCCGCTGCCCGCCAAACAGATCGCGCTGCTCACGGGTCGACGGCACGCATACCGCTTCGAGCGTCAGCGAAACGACCGGTGCACCAAGCGGCGAACGCGCGAGCGTCCCGGACTCCAGACGGAGCCGCATCAATCGTTCGATGCGCGCCGCATCGAGCGTCGGGCGTGCGGTTCGGATCCGCTCGGTCAGGCACGGTTCATCGCGGCCCGGCCACTGCTCGGGGCAGAACTCCATGACGATCTCGGTGATCGCGCTCTGCTCGTCGCGCGCCTGCGCGATCACGGCCCGAAGGAGTTCGGTCTGATGGTGCAGCAGCGCTTCGGTGGAGCGCTCCGGGTGGAGCAGGCGCACGTCGCGACGCAGCGGACGACGCTCGCCGGCTCCCTGCACCGGAAGCTCTGCCCCATCTGCGGCAAACCGGCGAAGCTCCTCTACCTCGGGCCCAAACCGACGTCGGAGCGCCCCCGGTTCGAACCTGACAAAATCGCGGACTGTGTAGATGCCGAGGTGGTGCAACCGCATCAGCGCGTCGGGTTCGATCGGTAACACGCCAATCGGGGCTCGAAGCGCCGCGGTGCGCTCGTCGCGGGGGGTGTCAAACAGCGTGATCGCGCGTTTCACGCGGGCCGCGGTGCAGGTGCCAAACCGGGTGAACCCGACGGCTATGCTGACAAAGAGCCCGATACGCTCGAGTTCCCGCTCGACGTCCGCCGCCCACGCGGCGTCACTGGCGTAGAGGCGGCCAAGCCCCGACGCATCGAGCCAGAACAGCATCGCGTCGCGCTGCGATGGCTCCACGTCGGGGCTGAACCGCAAAAGCACGTCGATCAGTCGGTCACGCAACCCCTCCCGCTCTTCACGCGACACGGTGCCCGCACGCAGCTGCGGACAGATGTGCAGCGCGGCGGCGTAGCGCATGCCGGGCAGAACTCCCTCAGCCCTGCCCGCGCGGTTGACCTCCAGTATCCGACCCAACGGTTTCGGCTCGGTCACGACCGCGGTTGGAAGCGCCTTCAGATCGGAGTCTGCGAGCGCGAGAATCTGAAGATCGACGCGCGGGACGTTAACACAGGCCAGGCGGACCATCGAACTCCTCGCTCGTCGTCCACCCAGGCCCCTCGCGCCTGTCCTTGGTGTTACTGATCGTGCAGACGAACCGCTCCTTCGAACCCGAGCGCCGGCTCTCCGCTCGCACGGCGATAAGCGATCCCGAGTACGCCTCATCGCGTCGCTTCCTGCGCAGGACGAGTACCTGCGCGCGGTGCTGCTCGGCCAACCGGAGCAACCTGCCCTGTCCGGCTATCGGGAGATCGAGATCCCGACCAAGATCGATGACGACGAGCGTGAAAGCGCCGGAACGAAGGAGCCGCTCGGCGGCGCGCACCGCGACTGCCGGCTTCGTGACCCCTGCGACGGCCCAGACCACCGGGAGCGCCTCCAGGTTCACCCCCGCTGCCGCAACGTCGGGAGGGAAAAACACGTCACGGTGGGTGGCGACCCAGGCCGCCATTCCGGTGGTCTGCGCCTGGACGATCAGCTGTACGGCGATGCTCACGTTTGCCGACTCCGCCCCGCCGACCAGTTCGGTAAGGAGACCCCGCAACGATTCGTGGTCCCATCGACCACCGCGCGGTCGATCGACCAGATCCCGCGCAAGGCGAAGGTGTCGAACTGGAGGCACAGTAGCCGGAACAACCGCTTCTTCCATAGCGGGGCGATTATAC
>SKVA01000275.1 GCA_007129695.1 Spirochaetaceae bacterium
CCGGCCGCGCAGACGCGAAATCTGCCGCTCGGCTTTGTTGACAAACCATGTCGGTCCGGGAATACTGAAACCCCATGAAGAAGTACATCTTCGTAACCGGCGGGGTGTGCTCCAGTCTGGGTAAAGGGATCGCTGCCGCCTCTCTCGGAAGCCTGATTGAGCTGCGCGGTCTGCGCATTCGCATGGCCAAGATCGACCCGTACATCAATGTCGATGCCGGAACCATGAGTCCGTACCAGCACGGTGAGGTCTACGTCACCGACGACGGCGCGGAGACCGACCTGGATCTGGGCAACTACGCCCGGTTTACCGCGTCGCCGCTCGGTCGTGCGAGCTCGATCACGACCGGGCAAGTCTACCAGGAAGTAATCGATCGCGAGCGCGAAGGCAAGTACCTTGGGCGCACGGTCCAGGTCATCCCGCACATCACCGACCGCATAAAGCAACGAATCTTCGCGGTTGGCGAGCACCAGGATGTCGACGTGACGATCGTCGAGGTCGGCGGGACGGTTGGCGATATCGAGTCGGTTCCGTTTCTGGAAGCCGCGCGCCAGATGATCCACGAGCTCGGGCATCAGAACGTGATGAGCGTGCATCTGACGCTGGTCCCGGAGGTCGCCGGCGGTGAGTTGAAGACGAAACCGACGCAGCACTCGGTCAAGGAGCTGCGCGCGATCGGTATCCAGCCCGACGTGCTGCTGTGTCGCGCGCCGCGCGCGCTAGACGACGATATGCGCCGGAAGATCGCGCTGTTCACGAACGTGCCGTTCGAGGCGGTCATCAGCGCGTACGACGTCGACCACACGATCTACGAGATCCCGCTTATCTTCGCGCGGCAGCAGTTCGACACGATCGTTCTTGACCGGCTCGGGCTCTCCGGTGGAGAGTGCGCGCTCGACGACTGGGAGCACGTCGTCGATGTGATGAGTCAGCGCACCGATCCGGTCAGGATCGCCGTGGTGGGCAAGTACATCGACCTGAATGACTCGTACAAGAGCGTCGACGAGGCGCTGTTCCACGGCGGTATCGCCAACGATCGCCGCGTCGAGCTCGTGAAGGTCGACTCCGAGACGCTCGAAGATGCCGATGGTGGCGAAGCGGTCGCGGCTATCTTCTGCGATGTCGACGGCATCCTGGTTCCCGGCGGTTTTGGTAGCCGCGGAATCGAGGGGATGGTTCGCGCCGCGCGCTACGCGCGGACGAACGGGGTGCCCTACTTCGGGATCTGCCTGGGGCTGCAGGTAATGGTCATCGAGTACGCGCGGAGCGTCGTCGGGTATCAGGACGCTAACAGCACCGAGTTCGAGCCAGATACCGCGCATCCGGTCGTCGCGCTTCTGGAGGAGCAGGTCGACGTGCGTAAGTACGGCGGCACGATGCGCCTGGGCGCGAGCGAGTCGAACCTGCTAGCCGGCAGCCTGATCCGGTCGATCTACGACGAGCCGGTGATCATGGAACGCCATCGACACCGGTACGAGGTATCCAACCGCTACCGGCGCGAGATCGAGGAGGCCGGCCTGATGGTTACCGGCGTCACCCCCGACCACTCGCTCGTCGAGTCGGTGCAGTGGCCCGATCATCCGTGGGGGATCGGTGTGCAGTTCCACCCGGAGTTCAAGTCGAAACCGGTAGAGGCGCATCCGCTGTTTGCCGCGTTCGTAGAGAGCAGCATCGCGCACGCGCGCCGTGACGCATCCGCGGTCCGGGTCGGCGCGGGAGCATGAGGTCTGCGGCCGCGATCTGTCTGTTCGCACTGACCACCGCGTGCAGTCTCGACTATGAGAGCGCGCGCCTTGTCGACCGGATAGCCGACAACGTCCCCGATACGGTCCTCTACGGCGTCACGCACACGATCGTCCGTGACGGACGGCCGCGGTTCATCGTCCGCGCCGCGCGCGCGGAGACGTTCTCCAGCCGGTCGATGCAGTACCTCTACGATGCTGCGTTCACCGAACTCGGGCGCGACGGCCAGAAACTCACCGAAGGTACCGCCGCGTACGCCGAATACCACACCAGCACCGAGCACGTTGAACTGACCGGTAATCTGCGCTTCTTCTCGTCGACCGAAGACGCGTGGCTCACCGCGGAGTACCTTTACTGGGATGCGGATGAACGCCTGCTCACCAGCAGGCCGGCCGAAACGGTTCGACTCGAGCGGGGTGACGGCACGGTCGTCCGTGGTCGTGGCTTTGCCGCGGAGATGGCGACGAGCACGATGCGGTTCGACGCCGGCGTGTCGGGAACGATTTCCGAGGTCGAGTAGATGCCCGCGGTGCTGACGCCCGCGCGGCTGGTCGCCGCGATCGCGTTCGTCGGTATCGTGGGCGTCGCGAGTGCTGCGGCAGGCGATCTGACGTTCTCCGCCGACCGAAGCAGCAGCGTGTTCGCCGAAGGTCGTGAACGGATACGGCTGACCGGCGACGCGCGCGTTGAAAGCGCCGAGTTCCTGATCGTCGCGCCGAGCATCGAGATCTTTGGCGATGATCAACGGTACCTGCGCGCCACTGGAGGCGTGACCGTGATCGACCGTGAGAACGACCTCTTTCTGACGAGCGACGAGATCCTGATCGACCGGACCGACGACTGGCTGCGCGCGTCGGGCGGAGCGTACATGGAGGATCGCGCGAACGACATCGTTGTGAAAGGGGCTTTGATCCAGAACTGGAACCGGATCGACTTGACCGAAATCTCGGTCAACGTCCGGATCATCGGCGACGACTATACCGCTCGCGGGCAGTTCGCGCGCTACCGGCGCGACACCGAAGTTCTGGAGCTC
>SKVA01000309.1 GCA_007129695.1 Spirochaetaceae bacterium
CCCGAGTTCATCCGCATCTGCGTCGCGCAGGCCGCGTTCTTTTTCTGCGCTCCTATCGTGATTGTCCACTCGGTCGCGTACGCGACCGATCTTGGGATCGAGCGCGCGGTAGCGGCGGGTGTCTTGTCGGTGATTGGCGGCATCAGCATTGCCGGGCGACTCGTGATCGGTGCGGTAATCGACCGGGTCGGCGGCCGTATCGCGCTGCTCGTCTGCTACGCGATCATGTTCGTCGCATTCATCCTGCTGCAGTTCGCCGTGAATGCGCCGCTGCTCTACCTGTTCGCGATCGTCTACGGGTTCGCGCACGGCGCGGTGTTCACCGCGGTTTCGCCCTTGGTTGCCGAGTACTTCGGCACCCGCGTTCACGGTCTTCTCTACGGGGCGATCGTTTTTGTCGGCACGCTCGCCGGCGCGGTTGGACCCGTCTTCGCCGGGGGGATGTTCGACCTGCTCGGAACCTACCGTCCGGCGTTCGCCGTGATGCTCGTGCTCGTGGTCATCGCAGCGATCTCGATCGGGTCGATCCGCCCAAGGGAGCGCGGGATCGTGTGAGATGACAGCGACTATACGCAACGGAGTCCAATCCGATCTGGAGGCGCTGATCGCGATCGACGACATAGCCAGCTCCAACGAAGCACGCCGCACCCAGATACGAGACGGCTTGCTCGAATCCGGTATCGCGGTCGCAGTCGTGGATGCAGCGCCTGCGGGGTACGCTCTTCTCACCTACCACTTCTTCGGCCAGGCGTTCCTGGAACTCGTCTACGTCGGCGCCGAGTATAGGCGGTGCGGCATCGGTTCGGCGCTGATCCGGCATGTCCTTGAGAAGACAGGCGGCTCCAAGCTATTCACATCCACGAACCAATCGAACGCGCCGATGCGCGCTGCTTGCCAAGCTGGGGTTCGAGGAATCGGGTATCATACACAACCTCGATCCCGGAGACCCGGAGTTGATCTTCTGCTGGAGAGCCGACAGAACGGGCTCCGCGCCTGCGGGCTGACACGTCGATCGCAGCCGATGCGCCGACCATCGCCGATATGGCGGTCGCACCGGCCGCACTCGCCGACTACTCCTGGTAGATCATCGTCCGCGTCATCCCGCCGTCGACAATCAGGTTCGCGCCGGTGATGAAGGCGTTTGCGGGGTCGCAGAGGAAGAGGCACGCGCGCGCGATGTCGTCGGGGCGGCCGACGCGACCCGACAGGTGCTGACTGTGGTCGGAGTCGGTGAGCGCGTCGTAGTCGCCGGTGCAGATCCATCCGGGGCTGATGCAGTTCACGCGGATACCGTCGTGACCGAGCGACGCGGCGAGCGCGTGCGTAAGCGCGACGATGCCGCCCTTGCTGGCTGAGTACGCCTCCGTGTTTGGTTCCGACATCAGCGCGCGCGTCGACGCGATGTTCACGATCGAGCCGCCGCGCCCGCGCATCACGCGCGCGACTGCCCGAGAGCACAGGAACGTGCCGCGGAGGTTGACCGCGATCACCTCGTCCCACGCGTCGACGGTGAGATCGTACGGCGATGCGCTGCGACCTATACCGGCGTTGTTGACCAGCACGTCTATCCGGCCAAATCGCTCGAACGCGGCAGCGACCATCGCGTCGATGTCGTCGGGCCGCGATACATCGGTTCGGATGAAGCAGGCTGGGCCGGGAGCCGGCCCGTCGGGAGCCGGCCCGTCCGGTGCCGGCCCACCGGGCGCCGCGCGGCCACCGACGCGCGCGTTGATGTCCCGCTCGGCCTCACGGCCGGCAGCCTCGTCCTTCTCCGCAATGACTACACGAACACCCGCGTCGGCATAGCGCTCGGCTACCGCGCGCCCGATCCCGCGTCCCGAACCGGTGATGACGGCGACTCGTTCTTCCATGGCACAACGGTGAACCAGAGCCGCGAAGCGGTCAAGGGGGAGTCGGTGTGGTAGCCGAACGCGGACCCTGTCGCGCGCGTCAGCCCAACGCCGGTTGTTGCTGCGTGATGCAGTGGATGTTGCCACCGCCCAGAAGGATCTCCCGGCCTGGGAGCATCACCACACGGCGGTCGGGGAACAGGCGCCGCAGGATCGCCTCGGCCTCCGCGTCTTTCGTGTTATCCAGGGTCGGCGCGATGATGCCACCGTTGACGATGTAGCAGTTGACGTAGGAGCCGGCAAGGCGGACCGACGGGCTGCGTTCACGGCTGCCGGCAATGCGATCGACGCCCGCGCACTCTTCATCCGTCGCGTAGAGCGGTCCGGGGATCGGCATCCGGTGCACCACCAGGCGCCGCCCCGCCGCGTCGCGTGCGAGCTCGAGTACGCGCATCGCGGCCCGGCACCGCGCGTGATTCGGATCGCCCGGATCATCGGTCCACGCGAGCAGCACCTCACCGGGGCGGACGAAGCAGCAGAAGTTGTCGACGTGCCCGTCGGTCTCGTCGTTGTACAGGCCTTCGGGAAGCCAGATCACCGTGTCGACGCCCAGATAGTCGTGCAGCCGCGCTTCGATCTGTTTGCGGGAAAGGTGCGGGTTGCGGTTGCGGTGGAGCAGGCACTCCTCGGTCGTGATCAGCGTGCCTTCACCGTCGACGTGGATCGATCCGCCCTCCAGCACGAAGCCGTCGGTCCGGTACCGCGCGAAGCCCTCGATCTCCAGGATCCTGCGCGCGACATGGTCGTCGCGCTCCCACGACCCGTAAAGCCCACCGTCCAGCCCGCCCCACGCGTTGAACTCCCAGTCCACGCCGCGCACGTCGCCCGCTGCGTTCATCACGAAGGTTGGCCCGGTATC
>SKVA01000433.1 GCA_007129695.1 Spirochaetaceae bacterium
GATCAACCAGATCGATCTCTTGACCCGCGAAGAGGAAGACTACCACTCACGTCGCGCGCGTGAAGGGGACGAGGAAGCGAAGGCGTCTCTCGCTCGCGCAAATCTGCGCTTTGTCGTCAACGTCGCTAAGCGCTACCGAAATCAGGGACTCCCGCTGTCCGACCTGATCAGCGAAGGAAACATTGGTCTGATCAACGCGATCGACCGGTTCGACCCTGATAAGGGGTACCACTTCATCTCGTACGCTGTCTGGTGGATTCGTCAGGCGATCACGAAGGCGATCTACGAGAAGGCCCGGATGATCCGGCTGCCCCAGAATCGAATCTTTGAGCTGAGCCGTATCGAAAAGACGCGGACGCAGCTGCAGTCCGACCGCGGGCGCGACCCGGGCGTCGATGACGTCGCGAAGGCGCTCGATATGGACGGCACGCACGTTGCGAGCATGCTCAACATCGCACGCGACCACATCTCGCTCGAAACGCCGATCAGCAAGGACAAGGATCCGTCGCTGCTCGGAGACTTCGTCGAAGACACGGTCCGCGACACTCCCGAAGAGGAGACGATGGACAGCGCGCTTCGCGATGAGATCAACATCGTGCTGGAAACGCTCTCCGACCGCGAGGCGACGATCATCCAGTACCGCTTCGGTCTGAACGGAAAGCAGCCGCTGTCGCTCCAGGAGCTCGGTAACCGCTTCAGCCTCACGAAGGAGCGCATCCGTCAGATCGAGCAGCGCGCGCTTCGAAAGCTCCGCGACCCGGAGCGCAGCGAACGGCTCCAGTCGTACATCGCGTAGGAACCTGCCACCGGATCGTGATCCACGTCGCGCCACCGCGCGCGGCGCAGGATCCGATACCTGTCCCACATTCATCGCTGAAAAGATCATCGTCGCGGCGGCCCGAATCGCAGTACTCTTAGAGATATGAGAGTACGATTGAACGGCATCACCCGCGGCATTCTTGCATCTATCGGTATAGTCGCGCTGTCGATCGCCGGAGGATTCCTTGGCGGACGTCTGTCGCGTGCCGACTCTCAGGCCACCGGCGTGCAGTTCGCAATCCGCGAACCGGCGGCCGAGGTCCGCGTCGCGATGCCGTCCGGTTCCGATGTCGAAGTATCCCGTGCGTTTCAGCAGCAGTTCCGATCGGTTGCCGACGCAACGCTTCCGGTGGTCGTGCAGGTCAACGTGATCAGCCGTGGTGGGCGTTCGACCCAGCCGAGCCTGTTCGACTTCTTCGGAACTCCGCGCGACACACCGCAGGAGGGAATGGGTTCGGGCGTGATCGTCGCGCGCGACGCGTCCACGGTTTACGTGGTCACCAACGAGCACGTGACCGGCCAGTCGTCGCAGATCGAGGTCGTCCTCCATGATGGACGCACGTACCCGGCGACGATAGTGGGAACAGACGGGCTGATGGATATCGCGTTGCTATCGTTCGAGACGAACGAGGAGGTCCCGATCGCCCCGCTCGGTAGCTCCGACACGCTGCGCACCGGAGACTGGGTCTTCGCGGTCGGTAACCCGCTCGGCTTCCGATCGAGCGTGACCGCCGGCATCGTCAGCGCGACCGCGCGTCCGGCTCAGGCGGGAACGCAGATGAGCGGGGTCACCGACTACATCCAGACCGACGCCGCGATAAACCGCGGAAACTCGGGCGGGCCGCTTGTGAACCTGGACGGCGAAGTCGTCGGCATCAACACGTGGATCGCATCGCAGACCGGCGGCAGCATCGGACTCGGCTTCGCGATACCGGTCAACAACGTGCGCCGCGCGATCAATGATTTCATCGAGACCGGGGAGGTCGCGTACTCGTGGCTGGGCGTCCGGCTTGGAACCGTGACCGACGGAATCGGGGCCGAGCTGCGGGTGCCCGGCCGCAGCGGGGCGCTCGTGCTCGGCACCTTCGAAGACTCACCGGCGGAACAGTGGGGGATCCTGCCGGGAGACGTGATCACGCGGGTCGGAGAGACCCGCATATCGGACAGCGGCGCGCTGATACGCACGATCGCGTCGCTGCAGCCCGGGACTCGGCTCCCGTTCGAGGTGGTCCGTAACGGCGCGGGCATTTCGGTCGAAGTCGAAACAGGAAGACGGAGCGTCCAGAGCGGCACCGCCGAACGGGTCTGGCCGGGTGTTTCGGTCGCAACGATCGACGACGCGACCCGATCGCAGCTGTCGCTCGCTCGCACGATCCGGGGCGTCCTGGTGTCGGACGTGGAGGCGCGAAGTCCGGCGGCGCAGGCGGGCCTGCGCGCGACCGACGCTATCATCTCCATCAACGGGTCGCGGATCGACTCGATCTCCGACTTCTACCGCGCGCTCAACGACGAACGCGACGACGTCATCCAGTTCCGGCTCATCAGAAACGGCCGGCAACTCGTGCTCGAGATAGCGCGCCCGGGCTGACCGCTACTCGCGCCGGTCGGCCCACGGCCTGAACGCCAGGCACGCGCTGTGCCCACCGAACCCGAAGGAGTTTGACAGCGCCGCAACGGTTCCGACGTTGCGCGCGTCGTTCGGAATGCAGTCTATGTCGCAGTCGGGATCGGGCTGACGGTAGTTGATCGTTGGCGGTGCTATCCCCGTCGCGACCGTCTTCGCCGCGAGCACCGCCTCCAGAGCGCCGGCCGCTCCGCCAAGGTGCCCGGTCATCGACTTCGTCGAACTGACCGGAACCGGGGTGCGACGGTCGGCGAACACGGTCCGGATCGCAAACGCCTCCATCTTGTCGTTCAGCTGCGTCGAAGTACCGTGCGCGTTGATGTACCCGATTTCATCGATCGTGAGCCCTGCGTCGGCGATCGCCGTCGTCATCGCGCGGATCGCGCCCCTGGCATCGGGGGCGGGCGCGGTAATGTGGTAGCTGTCGGCGACCGAGCCGTAGCCGGCGAGCTCGCAGATAATGTTCGCGCCTCGGGCAACCGCGAACTCCTCGCTTTCCAGGATGAGCACCGCTGCCCCTTCGGAAAGCACAAAGCCGCTGCGAGTCGCATCGAACGGTCGTGACGCACGCTCGGGCTCGTCGAACGAATCCTGGCACAATGCGCGCGCCTGCTCAAAGCCGGCGACAGCGATCGGCACGACCGCGGCGTCGACGCCTCCGGCGATGACGGCCTTCGCCCGGCCGCTACGAATGAGGTCGAGCGATATTCCGATCGAGTCGGTCGACGATGCGCACGCCGATGCGACCGAAAAGCACGGGCCCTGGCTGCCGAACCGGATCGATACCACCCCGGCTGCTGCGTTGGACATCAGCATCGGGATCGTGAACGGGCTCACGCGTCGCGCGCCACCGTCGCGCAGCACCTGGGCCTGATCGACGAGCGTAGTCACACCACCGACACCGGTTGCGATGATCGTTGCGACGTCCCACGAGTTCGACGGATCGATCGTCAGCTTCGCGTCGGCGATCGCCTCCGCCGCTGCGGCAAGCGTCAGGTGGCAGAACCGGTCGAGCCGACGGACCTCCTTGATGTCCATGAAAAGCGCCGGATCGAAGGCCTTCACCTCGCCGGCGATCCTGGTCTTGATGCCGAACTCGTCGGGATCGAACGCGGCGATCGTTGCGATCCCGCTCCGTCCCTCGGTCGCGGCCGCCCAGCTCTCATCGACCGTCAGCCCGAGCGGGCACACCGTCCCGAGCCCCGTGACCACTACCTTTGTACGCAAAGACTCCTCCCCTTCCCCGAACGTCGCCGTCGAGCCCACTCTAGGCGACATCTGTCCATAGAATCATCGATTCAGTCAAGTTTGCCGTCATCGCGCAGCGCGTGATCCGCCGGCGCGTCCTCAACGTGCTGCCAGATCCGCACCGACGTCCACGGCTGGTCGTCGTCGGCCCAGAACGGATCGGTCGGTGGCAACCCGAGCGGAAGCAGCACGCACGCGGCCAGATAGAGGCTGCCGGTCGTGATGTAGCTCTCCCCCAAGCCCGGCTGCGCGCCCGCGAGTCCGACCCGAAGAAAGCCGTCTTCGCGCCACGACTCCGAGGCCGAGAGCGTTCGCGCGATTGCAGCCGACAGCGCGCATCGAGCCTGCGCCGGGGGTAGCGATTCGGGAAGCATCCGCAGCAACGCCGCGTGCGCGAGCGTCTGGAACGCGCCGCAGCGGTACGCTATCGACCGTCCGATCACCGGCCAGCTTCCGTCGGGCGCGATCATCCGCTCCTGGATCTCCGCCGCGCGTGTGAACCGCGCGCGCTGTCGTGTCGACATCGCGTCCCAGCCGGGATCGGAACCCGCCACCGCTGTCATGATGTCGGTCAGCATCGGGTGGATCACGTAAGCGTTGTAGTAGTCGGCGTGGAACCGCGGTCCGTCGGCGTAGCAGCCGTCGCCCAGGTACCAGCTCTCGTGCTGACGGAGCGCATAGTCGATGCGCATCGGATCAGGGTCCGCGCCGGTGACGGAGAGGAACGCCTCGGTCATCGCGCTGAACAGCAGCCAGTTGTTGAAGTAGGGCTTACGGTCACGGAGCGCTCGAAACCCGGCGTGGATGCGTTCCCTGACCACCGCGGGCAACGGATCCCAGAGCGCAGATCGTCCGCGCATCAACCCATGCGCAAGGAACGCCGCGTCGACGAGCGTCTGCTGTTCGGGGCCCTCGAATCCGAGGTACGCGGGATCGGCGGGGTCGCTCTGACCGACGAGTGCGGTGCGAGCCATGTCGGCGAGCTCGTCGCGCGCACGCGCCTCACCGTCGTCGATTCCATCGGCAACCATCCACGGGCCGATTCCGGCGAGCGTTCGACCCATCGCTTCGAGCGACGCGGTCGCGAGCCTTCCGGGGTGAGCGTCGGGATGATGCTCGAGGCAGAGCGCCTCCTTCAGTCGGCCCTCGCTCGCGGCGCTGAGCACCGGACGCGCGAGCCGGTCGGCGATTGCCACCCATTCAGGACGTTTCATCAGCGTATAGTACCCGAAGAAGCGGGCGTCCCAAAGCCCGTCCGGACGATCAGGATCGGGCGACCGTTGCCAGCCACCGCGACAGCGTTCCAGCGTCCTCCATGAACTGGTCCGGGGAATCGTTGAGGACGAACTCAAGAAACGCGTACCGATCTCCGGGGACGCCGGCGGCGAAGGCAATGTACCTCGACCACGCATCGTGCCCCTCGCTGAGGCGATATCGCTGCGACGAATCGACCCAGTGAAAGACGTGCAGGTGAGACAACCACGGCGCGATCGACTCGAGTCCAGCAACCGAGTAGTCGACCGGCTGACCGTTACGCGGTTGCCAGTAGCTGCGCACCGCCGGGTGGTCGATCTCCTCCATCAACGCGACGGCGCTGTCGTTCGTGTCGGTCAGCGTATTCGCGTGGTACTCGAACGCGATGCAGAGATCGCGCTGCTCGGCCGCGTCGGCGATGCTCCGCGCCTCATCTACCATCGCCGATCGCTCGGGATTGCCGACATCCGCCGACGCGCGGCTGCCCGCCCAGATCCGGACCGTCCCTGCGCCGAGCGCCTCAGCGCTGTCGAGGACCGCGTCGAAGGACAACCCTTCCTTCGCGCTCGACCCAAGCCGGTAGTACGAACCGTAGCTCGGCGTCGCAACGCCGTTGTCCTCACACCGGCGCCCGACCGCCTGTGCGACCGCAACGTCACCGTGTGGAACGTGTACGTCGCCGCCCCACTCGATCGCGGCAAGACCCGCGTCGACCACGAGGTCGATGATCCGGGTCGTCGGGAGGTGACGGAACGTGACGCTGACGACTCCCGCTCGAATCACGCGAGCCCTTCGTACGCCTTGGCCGGGATCTGGGTCGCGAGCTTTCCGCCGCTGACGTCGACGAGCGTTCCCGTGATGTACGACGCCTGGTCGGACGCCAGGAAGCAGATCAGATGCGCGACGTCCTCGGCGGTCTGCCAGCGGCGGATGCTCAGCAGGTCGAGCAGGCGATTCTGTTCGGCGTCGTCGAGCTTGTCGAAGTTGTTCATCCCGGTCGGGACCATCCCCGGAGCGTAGCAGTTTACGGTGATCCCGAAGGGGCCGAGCTCGCCGGCCATCACGCGGGTCAGCGACACTACCGCACCCTTGGACGCGGCGTACGCAGCGGTGTTGCACGACGGTATGATCGCCGCGAAGCTTGCCGCGTTGATGATCCGGCCCGACTTCTGCTTCTTCATCACCGGGATGACCGCCTGACTCACCAGGAAGGTCCCCTTCGCGTTGACCGCGAAGTTGAGATCCCACTTCTGTTCGGACAGCGTCTCGACCGATCCGGCGGAGAAGACCCCGGCGTTGTTCACGACGATGTCGATCCTGCCGAACGTTCCCACCACCTGTTCGACGGCTGCCGCAACGCTCGCGCTGTCAGACACGTCGCAACGAACCTGCAGACCCTCGTGCCCTTCGGTGGCGAAGACACGACCGAGTTCGTCGAGCGCCGGCTGCGACAGATCGAACGCGACGGTCTTCACGCCTTCGCGCGCCAGAGTCAGCGCAATCTCACGGCCGATTCCTGCCCCTGCGCCGGTGACGATCGCGACCCTTCCTGAAAGATCGATTACCATATCTACTCCTTATTCCCAACGGTAGAGCACACGCATCGCGGTGCGGTCGACAAGGCGCGGGTACGCGGTCGCCGCGTCGCGGTACGAGTATACCTCCGATCGGATCAGCTCGGGACGCAACCTGCCGTCTGCCATCAGCGCGAGCGAGTCGACCATGTCGGCGGTATCGCAGTCGCGCGGCGTGATCAGGTCGATTTCGCGTCGGAAGAGCGCCATATAGTCGAGGCAGACCGGCCCCTCGACGGTGCCCTGCAGCACCAGGCGGCCGCACTCCGCGGGGTCGCAGTCCCACGCGCGTGGCTTCAGGTAGAGCGATGTCGGATCGAGCGTGTCGGCCCGGCCGGTCGCGTCGAACGCGACTGCGGCGCCGCCGCCGGTGATCGCGTGAACGCGGTCGACTACGTCGGCCGCGCGTGCGTCGAGCGCCTCGTGCGCCCCGGCATCTTTTGCGAGCGCACGGCGTTGTTCGTCGATGTCGATCGCGACGACCTTCGCGCCGCGGATCGATGCGTGCTGCACGACCAGGTGACCGATGATCCCCAAGCCGACCACGACGACCCACTCGCCGGCGGCTACCTTCGCCCGCTTCACGCCGTGGAGCGAGATCCCGGCGACCTTCGCGTAGATCGCGCGTTCGTCGGCGACACCGTCAGGGACCGGTATACACGCGCTCGCGGTAGCAAGCGCGTGCGAAACCTGCGATCCCCAGCACATCGTGTACGGCGCCGGGTCGTAGCACAGCCCGCGCACGTACACACGCTGCCCGATTGCCAGCCGGGTATCGGCACCCGCTTCGATGACCTCACCCAAGTTTTCGTAGCCCGGAATGAGCGGGAAGGTCGCGTTATCCTGATTGCCGCGGAACACGCGCGTTTCGGTGCCCGTACTGACCCCGGTGATCAGCGTCCGGGTCACGACCTGTCCGGTTCCCGGCGGTCCGATCTCGATCTCTGCGACGGTCGCCTCACGCGGCCGTGGGAACACGATGCACTGTGCCTTCATGGGCTTGCTCCTGTCGCGGACGTGTCCGCCTGTGCCGGATCGCAGCGCGACACAGCCGCGATGCGCCGGCCTATATCGTGAAGCTCGAGTACCCGCCGTCGATCGGCAGCAGAATCCCCGTCACGAAGCTCGATGCGTCGGTCGTCAACCAGATCACCGCGCCGACCAGCTCGGCCGGATCACCATAGCGCGCCATCGGCGTATGCGCAAGAACCGCCTTCGCCCGGGGCGTGTAGTCGCCGGTCTCCCGATCGATGTGCAGGAAGCGAAGTTGCTCGGTCATGAAGAACCCGGGAGCGAGCGCGTTGACCCGCACGCCCACCGGCGCCAGGTGCACCGCGAGCCAGCTGGTGAAGTTTGCGACCGCGGCCTTCGCCGCGCTGTACGCGCCGACCTTCGAGAGCGGCGTGATCGCGCTCATCGACGACATGTTCACGACGGCCCCCGATCCACGCGAGGCCATGGCCTTCGTGAAGACGCGCGTCGGCAGCACGGTCCCCAGGAAGTTGAGGTCGAATACGCGCTCGAACCCTTCGATCGACAGGTCGTAGAACGTCGTCTCCGTCGCCCCGGCCGGGGCGCCGGCCGCGGCGAAGCCCGGCGTCACGAACGACTCGGTCGTGCTGCCCGACGGGTGGTTGCCGCCTGCGCCGTTGATCAGCGCGTCGGGGACGCCCCACTCGCGTTCGATGTCGTTGGCAACGGCAATGAGCGCTTCCTCATCGAGCACGCTGCACGCGTAGACCGCGACGGTACCGCCGGCCCCGCGGATCGACGCGGCGCGCTCCTCGGCGGCCTCCCGGCTCAGATCGACGAGCGCGATCCGCGCGCCGCGCTCGGCGAGCGCCTGCGCCATCTCCCCGCAGAGCGCGCCGCCGCCACCGGTGATCACGTAGATCCTGCCGGTCACATCGAAGAGGTCACGATGCATGCTGCCTCCTACCACGAGTACCACGCGACGTCGGCGCCGGTACGCGACACCGAGTTCTCGAGCGACGACTGTTGCTCGTCGCCCGATGCCCGGACCCGATTCACAAACTCGTACGAATCGCCGCGGTAGAGGGTCTCCTCGTACCAGAGCGGTACCGCGTCGCTCGAATGGCCCACGGCGGTGAGCTCGAGCACCGCGGTCCCCTCGCCGCACCCGAGCACCGCGCCCGCGTCGCTGCTGCAGCTGCGGGCGCGGATCCGTTGCGCGACACCGCCAAGCTCCACGCCAAATCGGTCCGCGAGGACCGAGTAGAGCGACCCGGCGCATTCGAGCGCGGTGAGCCCCGGGAAACGGTCGGCGAGGAGCGCGCGTCGCTCGTAGATGACCGTCCGGCCGTCGACCGATCGGACCCGCTCCATCTCGTAGAAAGCGGCGTCGGCGTCCACGTCGAGAAGCGCGGTGACCGCGGCCGGCGGCAGCAGCTCGAGGTCAGCGGCGCGCGTGAGCCGGAGAGTTCGGACCGTGGTCGCCGGGATGAGCCCCGCCGCCCGCGCCTTGGCGGTGAAACTCACGAGCCGCTTGAGATCGACGTTGAGCTTCTGCTGTTGCACGAACGTCCCGACGCCCTTGCGGAACTCGAGCACGCCGTCGACGACCAGGTTGGACAGCGCCTTGTTCACGGTGGTTCGACTGATACCGAAACGCTCGCTGACCTGTCGCTCGGTGAGAAACTGATCTCCCACGGCGAACTCGGCCCGAATCAGCTCCAGGAGCGTCGCCGAGAGCTGCCGGTAGATCGGATCTGTAATGGGTCGGTCGGACACTCTTGCCTCGCACTCCGTGATTCGCTATAGTGGCTTAGCCACTCCCGCGTTCTGGGCGCATCTTAGGGGAGACGGCGCAACGCGTCAAGCGGAGGTACCATGGCGGCATACGAATCCTTTCGCGAAGGTTCGGGGCGTTTTGTCCCGGGGAGCGCGCTCCTGGAGAAACTCTACGAGGGGACGAAGTGGGCGGAGGGGCCGGTCTGCTTCGGCGACCTGGAACTGCTCCTGTGGAGCGACATACCGAACGACCGGATGCTGCGCTGGACGCCCGACGGGTCGGTCACGATCTTCCGGCAGCCGGCGAACAACTCGAACGGCAATACGCGCGACCGCAGCGGACGGCTCGTCACGTGCGAGCACGGGAGCCGGTCGGTCGTCCGCACCGAGGCCGACGGGACGCGAACCGTCCTGGCCTCGCACTACGAAGGCAAGCGCCTCAACTCGCCAAACGATGTCGTCGTGAAGAGCGACGGCTCGATCTGGTTCACCGATCCGACCTACGGGATCGTCACCGACTACGAGGGCAATCGCGCCGAATCCGAGATAGGCGCGTGCCACGTCTACCGACTCGACCCCGACGGCGGCGCGCTCACCGTCGTTGCCGATGACTTCGTCATGCCGAATGGCATCGCGTTCTCCCCCGACGAGTCGGTGCTCTACGTGTCTGACACGGGGCGGACCGAGCGCGCCGACGGTCCGGCGCACATCCGGTCGTTTGCGGTGAAGGGCGATTCGCTTTCGGGTGGATCGGTGTTTGCCGACGTCGGCGAATGGGGGCTCGCCGACGGTTTCCGCGTCGATACCGAGGGGAACGTCTGGACGAGCGCGGGACCGGGCGTGAACTGCTACCTGCCCGACGGCGGCCTGGTGCTGCGCATCCCGGTTCCCGAGGCGGTCGCGAACCTGACCTTCGGCGGCCCCAAGCGCAACCGCCTGTTCATCACCGCGCACACGTCGCTCTACTCGATCTACACCGGAAAGACGGGGGTACAACGACCATGACCCTGGCAAGCCCATTGAAGCAAACCGTCACGAACCGGCCGACCGACGTCTGGAACGATTCGTGCGCCGTATCCGAACTCGAGTACGCGATCGCCAACGGCGCGGTCGGCGCGACGACGAACCCGATCATTGTCGGGCAGGTCCTCAAGAAGGAGATGCACCTCTGGAGGGAGCGCATCGTCGAGCTCATCCGGAGCATGCCCGAGGCGACCGAGGAAGGCGTGGCGTGGCGCGTGATCGAGGAGATGGCGGTCAAGGGCGCCGAGCTCCTCCGGCCGGTCTTCGAGCGTGAGAACCACCTCAAGGGGCGTATTTCGATTCAGACCAACCCCAGGTTCTACC
>SKVA01000549.1 GCA_007129695.1 Spirochaetaceae bacterium
ACGACGCGCGAACAGATGAAGATGTTCCTGACGCGAATCGGAGAGGGAACCCAGTCCGTCATCACCGGAGACGTGACCCAGATCGATCTGCCGCGCAAGAACCACTCGGGGCTTCTCCACGCGATCGAGATACTCTCAGAGATCGAGGAGATCCGGTTCAACTACTTCACCTCACGCGACGTCGTGCGCAACCCGCTCGTGCAGCGTATCATCAACGCGTACGAGGCCGATCGCGCCCCGGGCGCATAGGGGATCGGATGCGCGAAGTGGACGTTTCAGCCGACGAACTCGAGCCTCCGCCATGGACCCCCGATTTCGCGAAGGTTGCAGAAACCGTGTTCACAGGGCTCGGGATCGATTCGTGGGATGTCCGCGTGCTGCTCTGCCGGCCCGACCGGATGCGCGATCTCAACCGCGAGTTCCGCGACAAGGACGCCGCGACCGACGTTCTGACCTTTGACGACCACGACGACATCAGAGGCGGTGACATCGCGATCTGTACCGACATCGTATCGGAGAACGCGACGAGTTTTCACGCATCGCCGGCCGAAGAGTGCCTGCGCGTCTACGTGCATGCGCTGCTCCATCTGTGCGGCTATACCCACAGTGGAGCTTCGCTCGACTCAAACGGCGCCACGCACCACCCGATGTTCGAGATCCAGGAACGAATCGTCGCATCGCTCATCCCGCGCGATGCGCGTGAAAAGGAGAGGCAGTGTTGACTCAGGAAGGATTCCTCCGCCGGCTCTTCCGCAGAAACGGCGAGGTCAACCCGGCAGGAATGGGCGAACTCACGCTGGAAAAGCGCGAGATGATCCGCGGTGTGCTCGCGCTGTCGGAGACGACCGTGAAAGAGGTGATGGTACCGCGGATCGACGTATCGTTCGTCGGCGTGGATATGGCCCCCGCCGAGGTTCTGGACAAAGTCGCGAAGAGCGGTCACTCACGGCTCCCGGTCTACCGCGACACGATCGACAACGTGGTCGGGATGCTCTACGCGAAGGATCTGCTTCAGACGTTCACGACCGGCGAGGCGTTCGGGATCACCGAGATCATCCGCAAGCCCTTCTTCGTGCCCGACAGCAAGAAGCTCGACTCGCTGCTGCGCGAGATGCAGCGCAGACGGATACATATCGCCGTCGCGGTCGATGAGTACGGCGGAATCTCCGGGGTGGTCTGCCTTGAGGACATCATCGAAGAGATCGTCGGGGATATCCAGGACGAGTTCGACAACGAACGCGACGATATCCTGGAGATCGGCGAAAAGGTGTACCTCTGCGACGCGCGGGTCGATATTGAAGATCTGAACGATGAACTGAGGCTGGAGCTGCCCGACGCTGACTTCGACACGCTTGGTGGATTCGTGTTCGACCTGTTCGGCAAGATTCCGGTCAAGTACGAGAAGGTGAGCTATGGCGATATGGACTTCATCATCCAGGACATGGATGGGCACAAGATCAAGACAGTCAAGATCGTCGCGGCCAAGGAGCAGAAGTCCCGCACGTGACCCGCTTCGCCGATCGATGCTGAGGGCGCTTGCGGTCGTGCTGCTTGCCGCCGGTGTCGCGGTGCCCTTCGCGTCGAGCCAACCGACCGGTGCTCCCGAGCACGCAACGCGCGGAGAGCTCGCGCTTTCGCGTGGTGACTACTTCGACGCGATCGAGGCGTTTTCGAGCGCGCTGCGGGTGAACCCGAACGACACCAGAGCGCTTCTTGGCAGCGCCGAAGCGCACTACCTGCTCGGCGAATACGACTCGGCTCGCCCGACGATCGATCGCGCTCTCTCTCTCGCGCCGCGCAACCCCACGGCACTCAACCTCTCCGGGAGGATTCTCATCGGACTCGGAGACCTCACCGGGGCGCTCTCTGCGTTCGAGCGTGTGCTCGCGATCGAGCCTAACAACATCGAGGCGCGTCTTGGGCGCGCCGAGCTCGCCGTCGTGCAGGGCCGCACATCGGAAGCGTTGACGACGCTCGTCGCCTCTCTGCGGCTGAACCCCGAGCATCGACAGACCCTGCTGTCGTTAGTCCTGGTCTCGGAGTATCACGGCGACCTCGACGCGGCCGAAGCGTACCTGGAGCTCGCCCGGGCTGCGCACCCCGACGACGTCACCGTTCAGCTATTGGCCGCCGAGTACTTCCTGAGAGCGGGCCGAATCGACGACGCGATCGACGCGGCCGCGCTAGCCGGTTCGATCGAGCCCGAGTCAACGCGCGCGCTGACGCTGCGCGCGACGCTGCAGCTGACCGCGGGCGGGTATGCCCAAGCGATAGCGCTCGCCGAACGCCTGATCGCGGCCGACCGTTCGGCGGCGCACGCGTGGTTCATTCGTGCCGCGGCGCTTCGAAGGAGCGCCGCGATCGACACCGCGATCACCAGTATCCGTACCGTCCTCCGGCTCGATCCCGGGGACGAGATCTACCGCATCTGGGCCGAGTCGTTCGCGCTTGCCGAGCTTGGGCTCGAACACCCGTTTCGAACCGAGCTCGCACGGATCAGACGAGACGAGGCGCGCTCGCTCGTCGGACAGTTCCGCTTCGAACGCGCCGCGACCGCCTACCGTCGCGCGGTGCAGCTCGCGCCGCTCGACTTCGAAATACGAGCGGCTTACGCCGATCTGCTTCGACAGGTCAATCGTCCCGCCTCGTACCTGCAGGAGCTACAGCTGCTCGGCAACGACGGCTACCGAACGGAACGAACCGATCGGGCGATCGAGGTATTTGACCGCGCTATTGCGTCGTCGGTCGCGCGCAGATGGGGCATCGACCAGTTCGCGACCCCGCGAAACCGTCATCGCGTGGCGATCTATCTGGTCGGGCGGGCGATCCCCGAGCGCTATCCGGCGACTGAAACCGCGCTGATTAACCACATCGAACGCAGCTTCACGTTCCGTGAAGGAGTCGACGTCGTCGACACGCGCTCGGTCGACGGCTTCGCAGACGCGCTCATGCGGAGTCGGGCTCAGGATGTCGACTTTTTCATACTCGTCGACCTCTTCGCGGATGCGCGGAGCTTCGCGATATCGGGTTCGCTCCATGTTGGGAGCACCGGCGCGCAGATCGCTCCGGTCGGGTCCATCCGAACGGGTCCGCATCGTGTCGCCGACGCGACCGAATCATTCGTTACGCGCGCGCTCGCCGAGTTGCCGTTTCGCGCGACGGTGATCGCGCGCAGAGGACGCAGCGTGCTGCTCGATCGCGGGAGCCGGGATGACCTGAAGGTCGGTGATACGCTGCTCGTCGTCGACCGTACCGCAATCACGCGCGCGCCCGATCGTGGTGGGTTCGTCTTTCCCGCGGACGCGGTCCTCGCCGAAGCAACGATCAGCGCCAGCGACGAGCTCGTCGCTGAGGCGACTCTTACGATCCGCGGCGGGATCGACGCGGTGGCAATCGGTGATGCGTCGGTCTTTGAGCCCGCCGACGGCACGCCTGCGGCGGTCACCGAGCTTTTCCCGATTCTCTACGAACGCCTCCGGCTTATCCGGGCGACCTCCCGGCTTCGTTGACATCCGAACGGGTGGTTTTGTATCATTCAGGGAAGCCCAAAGCTGATAAGTGAGGCGACCATGGTGCGAACCATCCGCGACCTTGACATGAAGAATAAGCGCGTTCTCGTGCGCGTAGACTACAACGTTCCGATCAAGGACGGTGTCGTCACCGATGCGACGCGGATAGAGGCGAGCCTTCCGACGCTCAAGTACATCATCGATCAGGGGGCATCGCTCGTTCTCGCGAGCCACCTTGGCCGCCCGAAAGGCAAACCGGAGGCGAAGTATTCGCTCGCTCCGGTCGCGCAGAAGCTGTCGGAGATGATCGGTCGCCCGGTCGCGATGGCCGACGACTGCATCGGAGAGGCGGTCGCGTCACTCGTCGACAAGCTGTCACCCGGTCAGATTCTGATGCTCGAAAACGTACGGTTTCACGCCGGCGAAGAGGCGAATGACGCCGGCTTTGCGAAGGATCTCGCATCGATCGCCGATATCTACGTCAACGATGCGTTCGGCACCGCTCACCGTGCGCACGCGTCGACCGAAGGGGTCGCCCACCTGTTGCCGTCTGCCGCGGGGTTCCTGATCGAAAAGGAAGTCGCTTTTTTCCAGCCACTGCTCGAAGACCCCAGGAAGCCGTTCGTCGCGATCATCGGTGGAGCAAAAGTGTCGACGAAGATCGGCGTCCTTGAGTCGCTTCTGCCCAAGTGCACGACCCTGGTGATCGGCGGTGGCATGGCGTATACCTTCCTGAAGGCGCGCGGCCATCAGATCGGAAAGAGTCTTGTCGAAGAGGATTTCCTCGACACGGCCGAACAGCTGCTGTCGCAGGCAGCGTCGTCCGGAGTCGACGTGATCCTTCCGCTCGACCACGTCGTCGCGTCGGAGTTTTCGGAGAACGCCGACGCTGAGGAGATCGATTCGGTCGATGTACCCAACGACCGTATAGCGATGGACATCGGTCCCAAGACGATCAGCGCTATTCGTGACGCGGTCGCAACCGCTCAGTCGCTCGTCTGGAACGGTCCGATGGGCGTGTTCGAGTTCGAGCGGTTCGCCACGGGTACGCTCGAAGTTGGCAAGTTCGTCGCCGATTGCGCGGGAACGACCGTCGTCGGTGGGGGTGATTCGGTTGCGGCGGTGAACACCTTCGGTCTTGCCGACAGGATCGACCACGTGTCGACCGGCGGTGGTGCGTCGCTCGAGTTCCTTGAGGGCAAGGTCCTGCCGGGGATCGCGGCGCTGCAGAAGTAGCTGCAGAGAAAGACCAGGAGATCGAATGCGAACACCGTTTATAGCGGGCAACTGGAAGATGCACAAGACCGTCAGCGAGGCGACCGCGCTCGCACGAGAGATCGTCGCAGGCGCGACCGGCAGCGGCAACCGGCTCATGGTAGCTCCTCCGTTCACCGCGCTCGCCGCGGTCGGTGCGATCGTGAAGGGTTCATCGGTCAGGCTCGGCGCGCAGAACATGGCGGCCGAACTGTCCGGAGCGCATACTGGTGAGATCTCCGTGCTGATGCTCAAGGATCTGGGCGTCGAGTTCGTGATTCTCGGCCACTCTGAGCGACGCCACGTCTACGGAGAGTCCGACGAACTCGTGAACAGAAAGGTGAAGCTCTCGCTCGAGCGCGGGATGCACGCGATCCTCTGCGTCGGGGAGACGCTCGAAGAACGGGAGGCCGGTAACGTAGAGGCGGTCGTGGCTCGGCAGCTCGCCACGGGACTCGATGGAGTCGAAGAGGCGACGCTCGGTCAGATCACGATCGCGTACGAACCGGTCTGGGCGATCGGCACCGGGAAGACCGCGACTCCCGACGACGCGAACGCGGTCCATCGGTTCATCCGTCAGTGGTTCGTAGAGCACTACTCGGCGAAGGCCGCCGACGCGATGTGCATCCAGTACGGCGGGTCGGTCAAGCCGGACAACGTGCGCGATCTGATGGCAATGGAGCACATCGACGGCGCGCTCGTTGGCGGAGCGTCGCTCGACGCGGACAGCTTCCTGGCGATCGCCACGTATAACAAGGAATAGGGGTTTTCTATGACACTTCTCAGCGGTTTTCTGCTGGTCGTTCTCGTGCTGTCGGCGCTTCTGCTCGTCGTGATCGTCCTGATGCAGGACGAACAGGGTGAAGGCCTCGGGGGTATCTTCGGCGGCGGTGGCGCGGCGCCCGTTGGCAACCGATCGGGCAATATCCTGACCAAGGCGACCGCGGTAATCGCGACCGTCTTCCTGGTGACCCTGTTCGGGTACGCGTGGATCAACCGGACCCCGGATGCGTCGAACGTCGAAGCCGCGGCGCGGCAGCTCCAGGGAGAGGGTTTCCTGGAGTGGTGGCGCGTGGACCGGCCGGTCGAGCTCCCCGAAGCCGAAATGGCACCGCTTGGCGACGACGATTCGCCGGCGGACGATCCGGCGAGCGAGCCGGATACTCAGTAGGACCAAGGGCAAGCGATGCGAACCGCGGTCGTCTTCATCCCTCAATCGCACAGAGACAAGCTGCTCGAGGTCTCGAAGGCGCTCGCGACCGGTATCCAGTCGCAGGGCCACACCGTCGATATCATCGACGGAAGCCGCGATGTGAACACAAAACTGACGATCTACGAGTACGTCGCGATAGGGACCGAGGTCACGTCGCTGTTCGGCGGAAAGATCCCCGAAAAGATCTCGTCGTTTCTGAAATCGTCAGGAATCGTCGCCGGGAAACGGTCGTTTGCGTTCGTGCTGAAGAAGTCGATCGGCGCCGACAAGGGACTTCAGCGGCTGATGAAGCAGATGGAAGGCGAAGGCATGTTTCTGAAGTTCTCCGACGTACTGACCTCTGCAGCGCAGGCAACCGAGATCGGCAAGCGGTTGAACATCAGTTGAACAGCTACTACGAAATCCTCAGCATCAACGTCACCGCGAGCGCGGACGAGGTCAAGCGGGCCTTTCGTCGGCGCGCGAAGGAGATCCATCCGGACGTCAACCTCCGGACCGATGATCCGGTCGGCGACATGCAGACGCTGCTTCGCGCGTACGAGACGTTGATCGATCCGCGTCGGCGTTACGAGTACGACCGACGGATGATGCTGCTGCGGCCCGAGTTCCGCTTCGACTACCGGGAGTTTCTGCGCAGCAGACCGTACGACGACGAGTTCCAGGCGCGTCTGGTCTTCTTCGACCTGCTCCACCACCACGAAGACGACGCGGTGAAGCTTCACGACGAGCTGCGCACGCGCCCAGGCTTCCGTCTTCACGAACACCTTGATCGCGAGGACTACATGGACTGCGCGTATCTGCTCGCCGAGGAGTACGAGCGACACGGTGATCTGATGACGGCCTTCGAGCTGCTCGTGTCGACCATTCATTTCGAGACCGATCGCCCGTACTTCAAGCACTTCTTTGTCGATGTCACCGAGCGGCTGCGCAATCTGGTCTGCTTCCAGATGCCCGTACACCTGCCGACCGCCGATGTGATCGAGTGTATCGATGCGGTACTCGAACTGGAGATCCCGCGCAAGGAACTCGCATTCTTCATGAAGAAGGCAGCCGAACTCTACGCGGATATGGACGATCCAGAGTCGGCGTGGTCCTATCTTCGCCGCGGTCTCGCACTCGACCAGAGCCTGCCCGGCACGAAGAAGCTGATCGAGCGGCTCGACGCGTACCACGCGGTCTGACGACCGCCGATGTGATATCATTCTGCCAGGGGAATCGATTCATGACGAAGCTTGCTGCAACCGCTCTGTTTGCGCTGATCGCTACCGCTGTGGGCGCTCAGGTGCTCGACCGAACGGTCGCAACCGTTCGACTGACCCGGACCGCAACCATCACGCGGAGCGAACTCGCGTCGCAGATCGCCCTGTTTGAACAACAGCTCGGCAGAACCTTGAACCGCGGCGAGCGCGTACAGATTCTCGACGCGATGGTAAACGATGTCCTGCTGCTGCAGGCGGCAGATCGGAGCGCCGTCCGCGCATCGCAGGAAGAGGTGGAGAATTACCTCGCCGCCCAGCGGCTTCAATGGAGCCAGATGGTCGGGACGCAGCTTTCCGACGAGCAGTTCGCCCTACAGGTCGAGCAGCAGACCGGAGCGCCGTTCTCCGAGTACGTGCAGAACGTAACCTCCGAACTGCGCAAGCTCAAGTATGTGCGTCAGACGCAGGCTGATCTGTTCGCACGCTCGCCCGAGGTCACCGACGCCGAGATCCGGGCCGTCTACGACGAGCAGGCGACCGCGTTCACGAATCCCGCGATGGTCCGCTTTCATCACGTCTACGCCGACATCCGCAACGCAACCGACGAAAGGCGTTCCGAACTTCGGCGGGAGCTCGAGACCTTCACCCGGCGGCTGCGTTCCGGTGCTCTTTCGTTCGACGAACTCGCGTCGATAGCAGTCGATTCCGAGCACCTTCAGGCAGAAGACTTCGGGTACCTTGTCCGCAACGACACGCGCGCGATCCAGCTTCTTGGACGCTCATTCGTCGATGCGGTGTTCGCTCAGCAGCAGGGAAACGTGCACGGCGTTCTCGAGTCGCGCGTGGCGCTCCACATCGTCAGCATCACCGATCGGCGGCCCGCGCGCGTACTCGGGCTTGACGACCCGATCTTCCCCGGCCAGTCGGTGACGGTTCGCGCGCAGATCCGTAGCGCGCTTGTCTCACAGCGTGAGAACGTGATTCTCGCGCAGGCGGTCGAAGCCGCGGTCGCGCTGTTGCGCCAGGAGGGCGACGTGACCGTCCTTGATGCGAATATCCCCTGATGGGCGCGCGACACCGGGGCCGAACGATCGCTATGCAGGCTCTGTTCAGCTGGGACATCAACCGACGTCCTGTCGGTGACCTGTGTGACTTCGACTGGCTCGAGCCCGAGCAGCGCGACGGTGAAGCGGCCGATTTCGCACGCCTGCTGATCGCTGGAGCGCTGGAGCACCTGGAAGATATCGATACCGCGATCTCGGCTCACCTGGAACACTGGACGCTCGGGCGGCTCGCGAAGGTAGACCTCGCGATACTGCGACTGAGCGCGTACTCCCTGCTGTATCAGTCGGATGTCGCCGCGGGGATAACGATCAACGAGGCGATCACCCTGGCCAAGGAGTACGGGACCGACGACTCGTACCGATTCGTGAACGGAGTGCTCGACTCGATCCGGACCGCGGATCGGCCATGACAAGACGACGACACTGGGCGCTGCTCATCGTGTCGATCCTCGCGCTTGCGCTGGTCATCGTGTTCGTCGCGGGTCGGATCACGACGTCCAGACATCGGCGCGACCTCCTGTTCGGTATCGAACAACTCGACATCCTCATGGACGACGCCCGTGGCGCCGTTGACGGTGCTGACGCGCTCTACGACGAGGCAGCGGCGATGATCCCGTGGCTTGCGGCGCGTGCGCGTACCGCAACGGAAGCGATCCGCGTCCTGCGACGCGCCTACGAGCTTCATCTGCGTGGACGAACCGGTCCGCTTGCGACTTCGGCGGCGCTGCTGCGCGAGGAGTTCCCGGGAAACGAGGCGATCCGTCGCGTAACCGCGTACACGCTCGTACGCGCCGGCGACCCGGTCGCGGCGCTATCGCACGCAAATCCAGACTCGCGCCGCACGACTCGCACGGAAGCCGATCGGCGGATCGACGGAGCGCTCTTCGCGTGGTCGCTTCTGTCGGCAGGGGGCGACGCCAACCGCAGTGGCCGAGAACCGCATGACCCCGACGACGGGTACGTCGCGCTTGCGTCGCTCGGCATCGATAGCGAACCGGAGGATTTTCTCCGGGCGTGGGAGCTCTCCGCCGACTGGCGATACGCCCAGCTCGCGGTGGTCCTGTTGATGGCGCGCGGGCGACCGCAGGACGCGATCGATGTCGCGGGCAGATCCGGGCTGGAGTTCCACGCGCCGCTTCTGACCGCCGAGGTGCTCCTTGACCGCGGGGAGTTCGATGCTGCCGCGACGCTGCTGCGTACGGTCGTGCAGAGTGCGCGCGTCATCGAACGCCGCGCGGATGTCGCGCTCTACGCGGGCAGGTACGACCACGCGCGTGAACTGCTGCAACAGCTCGGACCCGAACGCCTCGGTCCGCAGGCGCTCATCAGCCTCGCGTGGCTGTCGCACGCCCCCGGCGCGCGCGAGTCACTGATCGGGCGCGCGCTTGACCGCTTTCCCGATAGCCCTGTCGTCGTCGAACAGGCCGCGCGCTACCTCGCCGGTACAGACAGTGATCGCGCGCGGGTTCTGCTCTCCGAGCGGCAGGACGTGGAGTTCCCGGCGCGGCGAATCCTCGAAGCCACGATCGACGCGTCATCGACGCGACGACGCGATGCCGCGGTATGGGGGGCGGTTCATGAGACCGGGAACGACGCGACGTTCAGATACGCCGCGTGGCACTTCCTCGCGCACGGCGACCGGCACGATCTGTCGCTCCTGATCGAACGTGCCGCAGCTGCACTCGGTGCCCCGGAAACCGAGCCGGCGTGGCTCGGCTTGTACCGCGGCGTTCTAGCTGCTCAGGCCGGCGCGTGGGGTGATGCGGCCGGCCACTTCGAAGCTTCATTCGCCGCGCGTCCCGACTGGCCGTCGGCGCACAACGCCGCGGTTGCGTTCGCCGCGACAGGGAATGCGGAGGCCGCGGCGACGCGGATCCGCAACGCTACGCTCCTGGCGTCGTATCCAGGTACCCCGGGAAGCGACCGGCTGCGAGCGCGCGTGTTCGTGACAGCGGCCCGGCTTACGGGCGACCGGGCACGCGCGCTCGAACTACTCGACACCGCGCTCGATCTGAGCCCCGGTCTTGCCGACGCGCTGCTGCTGCGTGCGCAGCTTGATCTGACGCGACGCAGATAGTACTTTGCGTCGAACGAGTCTTCTGTGAAGCTGAAAAACCCCGCACAAATCGAGAAAATCCGGGAATCGGGCAAGGTTCTCGCGCGGACGCTCGACCGGCTCGGGAGAATGGTCGCCGTCGGCGTCACACCGATCGACATCGATGCCGAATGCCGACGCCTCCTGAAGGAGGCCGGTGCGACGCCCGCATTCCTGGGGTACATGGGCTTTCCGGCGTCGATCTGCGTATCGGTCAATGAGCAGGTCATCCACGGAATACCGAACCGGCGAAAGTTCCGAAGCGGC
>SKVA01000543.1 GCA_007129695.1 Spirochaetaceae bacterium
CGATCGTACCAGCCGTGCGACTCGACGATCGGCGTCGACGGTCCGTCGTGGCGCATGAGCGGCCCGGTCGGGAAGTGTCTGCGCACGAGCTTGTACCGCTCGGTTCGTACCGCGCGCAGCGGCTCGAGCATCCCGTGGTACGTCTGCTCGGTGAACACCTCGTCGTGGAGTGCTTCCGCATCTCCTTTCACGAGCCGCACGAGCGACTCGCCCTCGAGCCACTCGGGACGCGGCTCACCGAGTAGTTCCATCACCGTCGGGTAGAGGTCGAGCTGGCTCACGATCGGCTCGATGACCCTTCCACCCGTGAACGCGCCATCGGCGAGCGACTCGGGCCCGCGCATCATGAACATCACGCCGGTACCCAGGTCGTTGAGTGACTTCTTCCCACCGGGAAACTCGATGCCGTGATCCGTGGTCAGAACCACGAGCGTCGAGTCGGAAAGCCCGTAGTGGTCGAGCGCGTAGAGCACCCGTCCCGTGTACTCGTCCATGATCCGAACGCCCTCGTAGAGGCTCTCGACGTCGCGGCGGATCTCCGGCAGATCGGGCAGCCCCGGAAGCGGCGCGGTATAGCGCGCGTCCAGGCGCTCCGGGTCGTAGTAGCGGGTCTTACTGAAGCGCGCGCTTTCGGTCCCTATACCGAGCTCCGGTCGCGCCAGGTTGTTCCGGTGCGGCTCGTCGAGCCCCACCGACAAGAAGAACGGCGCGTCGTTCTGTCGCTGCGTGCCGTCGGCTGTCCGGGCTCGCTCCGCGAGGTAGCGCTCGACGTGGTCGATGGTCTCCTGGTAGAACTCGCCTGCCTGCGGTCGTGTGTCGAGAATACGCGAGTACCCGAGCGGAGAAAGATCGGCGTGATCGACCTCGTGCTGGCAGCCGGCGAGGACCGTCTCGTACCCCAGGCGGCCGAGCTGCCGCACCAGGTGCTTGTCCATGTCGTCGATCGCCCACCCCTGGGCGCCCGGCAGGCCGAACATGCCCACCTGGTGCGGATACTGGCCGGTCAGCATCGCGGTCCTGCTCGGCCCGCACGTCGGCGCCGCGCAGAAGCACTTGCGGAAGAGCACCCCCTCCTGGGCAAAGCGCTGAAGCGCGGGCGTCTGTACGGGCCAGCCGTACGGCTGTACCGCGCGACCCGCGTCGTGACTGTGAAGGTAGACGATATTCGGTCGGCTCACCGTCACTCCAGTCCGAGTTCGACGGCGAGCGGGTAACGCAGCTGCTCGACGGGCCGGGTCACGACGCGCCTGGTTCTGGCCGACTCGTAGACACCCATGAGAAGCTCGAACCCGCGCATCGCGTGCGGAGTGCCGAGCGGATGCTCGGAGTCGGGAAGGTCGTCGGCAAGAAGCTTCAGGAGCTTCTCGTAGGAGCGGGCGATCTTGTCGACCGAAGGTTCGAGCGCGACCGGAACCGGCTCCCACGAACCGTCTGCCGAGCGCTGGAAGAGGTTCTCGTTGTCCTTGTCGCCCGAGCGGCGGAGCGACCCCGATGTACCGATGAGCTCGACGTCGTGATAGGGGCGACCGGGAAGGCGAAGGTCGCCTGTCAGGAACTCGACCCGAACTCCGTTGGTCAGCTCGATCACCGCGAACATCCCGTCTTCGACCGGGTGTCCGAATCGCCAGCCCCCGAGCTTGTCGAACCCGCCGCCGCTCTTCGCGTCGGACCCCGCGGCGGCCGCCGTCTCGTAATCGGCGCGATGGTACGATGCGAACGCCCACTTCCAGTCGACGTCGCCCGCGACGAAGAGCGACGAGTCGATCAGGTGCGTACCGTCGCTCAGCATGTCGCCGGCGCACGTCGCGCGAATCAGGTAGAGGTCGCCGATCGCGCCGCGCGCGACGGCGTCGCGGATCCACTCGAAGTCTCCGCCCAGGCGACGCTGATGGTTCACGATGAGCCGCACGCCGGCTTGAGCGCACGCGGCGACCATCTCCCGTGCCTCGGCCAGATCGACCGCGATCGGCTTCTCGCAGCAGATCGCCTTCGCTCCGCCTTTCGCCGCTTCGATCGTCATCGCCGCGTGGAAGCGGTTCGGCGTCGCGATCGCGACGACATCGGGTCGTTCGCGCTCGAGCATCTCGGAGTAGTCGGTATAGGCCTTCGGTCGGACCGACCCTTCACCCGCGATCCTGACGACCTCGTCAGCCTGATCCCCGGCGAGCTGTGGATCGAGATCGCACAGCGCCACGACATCCACGTTCGCCTGCTTCGCAAGCGCAGCCACGTGGTTTCGCCCCATCCGCAACCCGGCTACCGCCGCTCGTACCTTCATATCGCCTCCATCTCCGCCGGTGTGAGCCGGCGTGTTCGATTCGTGAACTTGGCCCGTGAAGCGCGGTGACGAGAGCGAACGTCGTCGGCGTCGCCGCGATAGCTGCACTTCACGCAGTAGTAGGTCTCTCCGCGATTGAGTAGCAGCACGTCGATCTCCCGATCGAAGCAGATCGGGCAGCGGAGGGTTGCTACATCCGGCTCAGTTTGACGCATGCCGCGCTCTCCTTTCCGACTGCGATCGTCGTCGACAGACACAGCGTTACGTACGGCGAGAAGAGGTTGCCTTCCTCGGCCCGCGCCGACCAGAGCCCGTCGTCGCCGGCCGCCAGTTCGGCGCGCGTTGAGAGCGACGGGAAGCACGCCCACGCGCTCGCGCCGGAGACGGCGTCGAGCCCGACGCGGCGGCCGTCGTACCGGTACTCCATCCGCTGTCCGTCGGAGACTGCAGCGCCTGCGCTGCCACCCCCCACGCCGA
>SKVA01000198.1 GCA_007129695.1 Spirochaetaceae bacterium
AGCGTCCAGCGCCGATCGGGCGCGCGGTTCTGCGCGAGGAAGTCGTAGACGGTGTTCACGACCGTGAGCGCTCCGGCAGCGCGTGCGTCGGCCAGCAGCTGCGGGAGCCGCGCGTGCAGCGGCGGGCAGAGCGCGGTGCCGCCGAGCTGCACGATGTCCGCAGCCGCGAATCCGGGGCCGGGGTCCGCGGTCTGCGGTTCGGCGGCGACACCGAGTTGATTCACAAAGAGGCGCTCTCCACTGCCGCCCGCCGCCGACGGGTCGGAGAGGACAAACGTCGCGGGCGTCGGACCGTCAACGGGCCGCAGGTGGTCGACACGCACCGGCGTCTTGCGGACCATCTGCAGCAGCTCGCTGCCCGTGCCGTCGGTTCCGGTGACGCCGTAGAATGACACTTCCGCGTCAGGGCACAGCTGCGCCGTGTGGATGAGCGATACGATAGCAGGTCCGCCTACGTTGCGATCATCGGGCGGACCGGCGACGAGCGAATCGATCACGCGATCGAACGGTTCGCCTGCATAGTCGGACAGGTGCTCCGCGAAGACGAGCCCTCCGACTATAATCCCTCCGTCGCCCGGCGTGCGGCTGCGAAGCCGCTCGAAGCGCGATCCGGAGAACGTGACATCGCGGTAGAGGTAGTCCATCAGGCAGCAGCCTGCGCCGTGAACGGTGATCGCCATGGCGCATGATACCATCGGTCGCGGCACGCCGCTACTCTTTGCGTGACGTGGCGCGACCGTGTATCCTCTGTCTCATGAGCCGCACACCGAACGTGATTCTGATCAACTGCGACGATCTGGGCTGGGGCGATCCGGGATGCTACGGGCATCCGCTGCACAAGACGCCGCATCTGGACCGGATGGCGTCGGAGGGGATGCGCTTCACCGACTTCTATATGGCCTCTCCGGTCTGCTCGCCGTCGCGGGGCGCGATGATGACCGGGTGCTACCCCCCGCGGATCGGCTTCGGCGAGTTCGACGGTCACTGGGTGCTCTTTCCGGGCCAGCCGATCGGGCTCAATCCCGAGGAGAAGACGATCGCGTCGCTGCTGAAGACGCGCGGCTACGCGACCCGGATCATCGGGAAGTGGCACTGCGGCGACCAGCCCGAGTTCCTGCCGACCCGTCACGGATTCGACGGCTACTACGGTATCCCGTTCAGCAACGACATGGCGCGGCAGGCGGGAGCCGCGCACCAGTGGCCCCCGCTGCCTCTCATGCGAGACGAGACCGTGGTCGAGGAGCAACCCGATCAGTGCAGCATCACCCCGCGCTACGTCGAGGACGCGGTCGGCTTCATTCGAGAGAACCGCGACCGCCCGTTCTACCTCTACTTCGCGCATATGCACGTGCATCTGCCGATCTACGTGCAGGAGCGGTTCCTGCGCGAGAGCACGAATGGTCCGTACGGCGGCGCGGTCGCGGCGATCGACTGGGCGACCGGGGTGCTGCTCCGCGAGCTCGAGCGCCTCGGGATCGACAACGACACGCTCGTGCTCTTCACGTCCGACAACGGGAGCCGCGCCGACTTCGGGCCGTCGAACGGCCATCTTCGAGGGATCAAGGGTCAGACCTGGGAGGGCGGGCAGCGGGTCCCGCTGATCGCGCGTTGGCCCGGTGCGATCCCTGTCGGCGTGACGTCGCAGATCGCCGCGTCGATCGATTTGCTGCCGACGATCGCCGCGATCGCCGGCGCGAGCGTTCCGACCGACCGCGTGATCGACGGCGTCGACCTGTCGCCGCTTCTGCTCGGGAAGACGACCGCATCGCCGCGGACCGAGTTCGTCTACCACCACCGTAACCGGGTCGAGGCGGTCCGGTCGGGGGCCTGGAAGCTCCACGTTCGCAAGGGCGACGACGAGATGTGCGAGCTCTACGATCTGGAGCACGACCCGGGTGAGACGCACGACTGCGCCGCCGAGCAGCCCGACGTCGTCGCGCGGCTGTCAGAGCGCGTCGACGCCGCGCGTGCGGACCTGGGAGATGCGGCGACCGGCTCTTCCGGACGGTGCCGACCGATCGGGCGCGTCGCCGAAGGCCGCCCGCTCACCGTGTACGACCCCGAGCACCCGTACTACATGGCCGAGTACGATCTGGCCGAGCGCGGGTAGGCGCCGCGCCGCGATCGCAAAAACAGCCGGGCCGCCGACACCGGACCTGTCCGATGTCGACCGGCGACGGTATACTCGGTCGGTATGCGGACATCGCGTTCACCGCTCATCGCGTCGCTGATCGAGGCTCGCGGCAATCCCCGCGCGTGCATGTACACCGAGCCGCTGTGGGGGATCCCGTTCAACCTCTACGCGCCGTTCGCGTCGGTCTACATGCTCGCGCTCGGCGTCTCCGAGAGTTCGATCGGGCTGATCGCGACCGTCGGCCTGAGCCTCCAGATGATCACATCGATTCTCAGCGGCCCGATCACCGACAAGCTCGGACGCAAGCGCGCGACGTTCATCTTCGATACCGTGTCGTGGAGCATCCCGGCGCTGATCTGGGCGTTCGCGCAGGACGTCACGTGGTTTTACGCCGCTGCAATCTGCAACTCGATGCTGCGCATCACGATGACGTCGTGGACCTGCCTGTTCATCGAGGACGCACCGGCGAACAAAGTGGTCCACTTCTGGACCTGGGTGCATATCGCCGGGCTGTTGTCGGGACTGGTCGCGCCGGTTGCGGGACTCCTGATCGAGCGTTTCGAGTTGATCCCGACGATGCGCGCGTTCTATTTCTTCACGTTCGTGTCGATG
>SKVA01000158.1 GCA_007129695.1 Spirochaetaceae bacterium
CATAGACTCCCCTTCATAAGTGGTACGGTCTCCATTGTAGCGTGAGACCGCACGGGGTCAAGCCGACGCCCACTCGCGGATCGTCTCGCACGTGTACGCGCTCGAGCGGTAGCGCTCGAGCCGGTCCAGGTCCGCGGACACGAGCGGCAGGTCTCTACGCGCCGCGTCGATCGCAGAGGCGACGAACGGGTACCGGCCGAACGCAGTCGGTGCGATCTGGAAGTGCACCCAGTGGCCTCGGCGGTCGTCCGACAGGAGCCCCGCCGCGCGCAGGCGTGAGAGGTGACGCGACGCGTTCGACTGCGTGAGCCGCAGCACGGCCTCGATCTCGCACGCGCACAGATCGCCGGCTGTGTACAGGAGAGCGAGGATCCGCAGACGCGTCTCGTCGGCGATCGCCTTCAGCACCGTCACCGTATCCATGGCCCCTCCAGGTCGATCCCGGGTGAGGCGAGCGACCCCGTTACACGGGCGCGCGCGACGGAAACCAGTGGCCGGTACGGTTCGTGAACCGCACCAGGCTCAGCATCACCGGAACCTCGACCAGGACGCCGACGACGGTAGCAAGCGCGGCGCCGGAGGTCAAGCCGAACAGGCTGATCGCAACCGCGACCGCGAGCTCGAAGAAGTTGCTCGCTCCGATCATCGCGCCGGGGCCCGCGATCGCGTGCGGGAGCTTCCAGATCTTCGCCCAGCCGTACGCGATCGCGTAGATCAGATAGGTCTGGATCACGAGCGGGACCGCGATCATCAGGATGTGCGTCGGATTACCCAGGATGATCTCGCCCTGGAACGAAAAGAGGATCACGAGCGTCAGCAGGAGCCCGACCGTCGTCACGCCGTTGAACCTGGGGATGAACTGCTTCTCGAAGTAGTCGACGCCGCGCTTGCGCGATATCAGTACGCGCGACAAATACCCCGCGCCGAGCGGGATCACGATGAAGAGCACGACCGACAGGAACAACGTGTCGTACGGTACCGCGATGTCGCTGATACCCAGCAGCAGCGCGACGATCGGCGTGAACGCGACCAGGATGATCAGGTCGTTGACCGCGACCTGGACGAGCGTGTACGCGGGGTCACCGTCGGAGAGATGACTCCACACGAAGACCATCGCGGTGCACGGCGCCGCGCCCAGGAGTACCGCGCCGGCCAGGTACTCGGTCCCCAGATCGTCGCTGATCCACGGCCTGAAGACTACCTTCAGAAAGAACCACGCGATCACGTACATCGTGAACGGCTTGATGAGCCAGTTCGTGACGGTCGTCACGGTCAGCCCGCGCGGCTGCCGCGTCGCGCGGACGATGCTCGCGAAGTCGACCTTGAGCATCATCGGGTAGATCATGAGCCAGATCAGGATCGCGACCGGGATCGACACCTGCGCGTACTCCAGGCGGCTCAGCGCGGCCGGTACTCCGGGCAGAAACTGCCCGATCAGCACGCCGACGACGATGCACCCGATGACCCAGAGCGTCAGGTACTTCTCAAAGAAACCGATCGACCGCTTCACGGGCCGCGTAGCACTGTCCGACGATCCCATCCCGGCATCCCCTCTCACGCAATTATATGATTACATGAGCATATACTCATTCGTTATACGAGTCAACCGGCGGCCGCGACGCGCCACGGCCGGGCACGCCATAGCCGGTTTCAGCGGCCGTCTGGCGACCGGAGCGCGCGCGGCGATGCGCCCACCGCATCGCGGACGCGCCGGGACAGATGAAACGGTGTACGAAAGCCGCACTGCGCTGCGATCGTCGCGATCGTCAGCCCCGTAGACCGGATCAGTTCGATCGCGTGTTCGGTCCGTACACGCCAGAGGTACTCGGTCGGGGTCGCCCCGACGTGCGCAGCAAACAGTCGGGCCAGGTGTTGAGGGCTCACGCCGACAGACTCAGACAGCGCGCCGACGGTCTCGATCGTCGCGAACTCACGGTGGATACCGTCGATCGCGCGCGCTACCGGTTCAGGGAGCGGCTGCCCCGACGCGCCTACGTGGACCGCTGGAAGCGCGCAGCCGGCGGCCTGGATGAACTCGAAGAGAATCGACCGGCACAGCGCGTCACGGACTTCCCGGGCGGCCCATCGCTCATCGCTACGGTAGCGCAGCGCGAGCGGCGCGAGCGTGGCGATCGACTCTGGAATCGCGTGGGTCGCGAGAGCCGCACGATCGGCCAGAGACTGCGCGACGGGCGTCAGGACCGCGTTGACCACTTCGCACCAGCCGTGATGCGTGTCGCGATCGCGAGCGAACCGGAAGCGCTCACGGTGGTGCGGGAAGAGCAGAATCGCGTGGCCCGAATCGACGTGCACCGGACTCCCGTCGATCCAAACCGTTGCGTGTCCGCTCCAGACGTACACCAGCTGAAGGTTCCGCTGGACTCGTGGCCCGAATGCGCCTCCAGGGGGATAGGTGACGTCACCGATGTTGAGCCGGCTCCCGGGCTCCCAGATGTTCATTGGGGATATAGTGCGGTGATTCGGGGATATCGCGCAAGCCGCGCTTGTACGGTACATTACTAGAGTAAGATGGTCGGCAATTGGAGGTCCAATGTCAGGTGTACCGGTCTTCACCAGGTCCGAGATCGCGAACGGTCTTGGGGCGTTCTACCGCGAGCACGGCTACGCGATCGTTCGTGATGGTCTGTCTATCGATGAAATCGATGCGATCCATCGCGAGACGGTCGCGCTCTGCCGGGGCGAGTTCGGCGAGGTTCACGGCTACACGCCTCCTCCCG
>SKVA01000166.1 GCA_007129695.1 Spirochaetaceae bacterium
CCTCGCCATCGGCGCCGTCGAATGGCTGACCATGGCGCGCATCGTGCGCGGCCAGACCCTGAGTCTGCGCGTCGCCGATTTCGTCGCGGCGGCGCGTCTGGCCGGCGCCGGACCCTGGGCCATCCTGCGCGGCCACATCATCCCCAACTGCCTGGGGCCGGTCGCGGTCTATGCCTCGCTCACCGTGCCGCTGGTGATTCTGGAGGAGAGCTCGGGGGGAGTCTATGCGTTCAACGTAGGCTCAGGGTCGTACTCGTTCAGCTGGGAATATCGCGGTTGATGTGGTAGATTGCGCGCGGAGGGAGTGATGGCACGGAGAAGTTTCAACATGACCTGGATTCTGACGCTTCTGGTTGGAGCGTTCCTGATGCTCGACGGGATCGCCGGACTGAACCAGTCGAACACGCTGATGGGTCAGATCGCGCGCGCGTTCGGCACGCAGGGAAGTACGATCGCGCTCGTCATAGCGATCGTCGAGCTTGTCGCCGGCGCGCTGCTGTTGCTCAGCCTCTTCGTCGACCTGGGGCAGCTGGACGCGACGCTCGGCATCGTGATCGCGATCGCGTGGATCGTGATCATGGTCTTCACGTTCTTCCTGAGCAACTTCAATCCCGACTCGCTCATCTGGTGGCGGAGTCTTGTCCAGTACACGATCATCCTGGCTGTCATATGGATGGTGAAGGGCGGTCGCGCGTAACCCATTGGCATCGCCGATCTCCGCGACAGTCCTCAACGATCTGCTCGGGCTGCGCGATCTTCTGGGCACGCAGCCGCTGTTCGCGCTCGGCCTCCTGCTGGTCGTCGGATACCTGTTCGGTAAGCTTGCCGGCCGGATCAACATGCCCGAGATCTCCGGGTTCATCGTCGCCGGCATCCTGCTCGGCGAATCGGTGACCGGATTCGTGCCACGCGACATGGCGCACCAGCTGTCGTTACTCCCGGAGGTAGCGCTCGGGATGATCGCGCTCAGCGTCGGCGGTGAGTTTCGCGCGAGTACGCTCCGCCGGCTCGGGACGAGTATCGTAGTGATCGCCGGAACGCAGATGGCGTTCACGCTCGTCGCGGTGACCGCGACGCTCGCGCTCCTGGGCCTGCCGCTTCCCTTTGCGATGCTGATGGGTACGATCGCGTGCGCGACGTCGCCCGCGTCGCTCTTCGCGGTCGCGAACGACCTGCGCGCGCGCGGCCGGTTTGTCGAGCTCATGCACGGGAGCGTCGCCGTGAACGACGCCGGCACATTGATCCTGTTCGGTCTGGTGTTCGCGGTGGCCGGCGGGATGATCGCCGGCGGCGACGCGCCGGCGGGGTCGATGGTCGTGCACGCGATCTACGAGATCGGATTCAGCCTTCTTGTCGGCGCGATCGCGGGTGTGCTTCTGCACCTCTTCTCTCGCGGTAAGCGCGACGGGTATGAAGTTCTGATATCCGGACTCGGCCTCTTCCTGGTCGTGATGGCGCTCACAATCGTGCTCGATCTGTCGCCGCTTCTGACGAACATGGTCGCCGGCGCGGTGCTTGCGAATCTGTCGCAGCGGCAGCATCCGATCTTCCGCTTCCTTGAGCCGTTCACGCCGCCGATCTACGCGCTCTTTTTCGTGATCGCCGGAGTCGAGTTGCAGCTCGAGATCCTCACGCAGACCGACGTGCTGATCCTTGGCGGCGGCTACATCGTCGCGCGCGCGGTTGCGAAGTACTACGGTGTGTACTCGGCGTGCGCGATCCTCAAGACCGAGCCCGCGACGCGGACGAACCTGGGGATATGCATGTTCCCGCAGGCCGGCGTCGCGATCGGTCTTGTGCTTCTGGTGCAGACCTCACCGATCCTGCAGGGCATCCCCGCCGAGTCCGCGAAGCTCATCGAGACGATGGTCAACATCGTGCTGCTGAGCGTCCTGATCAACGAGATCGGCGGCCCTCCGCTCGCGCGCGCCGCGATCATCCGTGGCGCGGAAATCGACGCGTAGGCCTAACGGGGGCGGAAGCGCTCGATCTCTTCGTCCATGAGTCCGAGCACCGATCGATGATGGAAGCGGTCGATCGCGACCCGGTGCTCCGCGCGGTTGAAGTTGTCGCCCAGGTGGAGCAGGTCGTACGGCGCCGGGATCCAGGGATCGAGGCAGTCGCAGAGCCGGGCATAGAACCCTCGCGCTGCGACGAGCTCGGTCACGACCGCCCGGGCGTCGTTGCCGGCGGCGGCGAGCTCGTGTCGGCAGAGCGCGAGCGCCGCGGCGATCCTGCGCGCAAAGCAGAGGCCCAGGAGCGCCCACGCGCGCGTCGATGCGCGCTCGTACTCGTCGAGCGCGGATGCGGCCGGCGTCCGGTCCAGGTCACCGAGCAGACCGAGCGCCGCGCGGCAGTCGGCTTCAAGCGATGCGATACGCGCCTCCGGTGAGATCAGCGCTTCACCGTCGCAGGTGCCACCGGACACCACCCAGTCACGGATCCGTGCCCACGACGGGTCGAGCGGTCGCGCGTCGGCGAGTTCGCGGACGCTGATCAACGTCGAGCTGTCGTCGAACGGCTGCCCGAACCACTCCTGCCGCGCGCCCTTGATCAGCCCCTCGGTGTAGAGCGTGAAGTCCCACGTCGACGCGATGCTCGACGCGATGCGGTTCGCGGTCCGGCACGCAAGGTTTGCCGCTTCAAGGAGCGCGTCGGGCGCGGCGATCGTCGGCCCATCCGGACCGGCTGTGATCGCGCTGACACGCTCTGCGACCGTTTCGTCCGACGCTGCCGGA
>SKVA01000380.1 GCA_007129695.1 Spirochaetaceae bacterium
CTTGGGCTGCTGCCGGTCTTCTGGGCCGCCGTGCTGCACAATGCGACCACCGTCATGGTCGTGGCCAACTCGACCAGGCTTCTGTCGTACGATCTGAGCAGGGGAGGGAAGACGTAGTGGGAATGTACGGGCTCACGATACTGCACCACGTCCCGGGCCGGGTGCGGTTGCGGTGCGATCCGGCGCTGACATCGTTCGATGACATCGAACGGCTTGTCCGGGCGCACGACGGGATCGCCACGCTGGCGTACAGCCCCGTCTCCAGGTCGATGACGATTCGCTTCGACCCGACTTGCATCGACGTGAGCGAACTCGTGCTGCGTATTGCGATGGCCGTCGGCGTCGTCTCCGGGTTGCAGCCTGTATCGATCGACACCACACCGACGCGCGAGTCGATCGACGCGTACGGATTGCTGTCAGGCGCAACGATCGTCGGGGCAGCCGTGGGTGCGCTCGTCGGCGTTGCTGCTCCGACGGCTCGCATCCTTACAACGACGGCGGGTATTGGAACGGCCCTGGCGATCATCAGTCACGCGTGGCGTGAGTACCATCAGCGGGGTGACTTCCACCCCGAAACGCTGTCGGTCGTCTATCTGGCCGGCGCGTTCGCTCGCGGCGCGGTGCTTCCGGCGGCTGCGGTCGCGTGGCTCGCGACGTTCGCGCGTCACCTGACCGGAACCGCGCCCGAGCGCTACGTCGTTCAGGCCAATCGCGGCGACGTCGCCGGGCACTACGACGTTACAGTGAAGAGTCACCGCGCGAGCGAGCGCGGAGATTCGCTGATTCACTTCGCATCGTCGTTGTTCACGGATCTGGTTGGTGGCTCCACACACTCTCCGGGCAGTTTTCTGGATCAGATGCGGCAGATGTCACGACGCCACGACTCGATGCTCGAGGGGCTCGATGGGTCTGATCGAACGATCAAGTTTGCGATAGATACATAGGAGGAAGACAGAATGGCTATCACGAGTAATCACGTAACCGGGTTCGTTGTCGGTCTGGGCGTTGCCGCAGCCGGCTACTACGCGTACACACAGAATCGGACGAAGATCGACACGTTCCTGAGATCGCAGGGCATCCGCGTTCCCGAGCGACATCCGACCGACGCGGGCTCGCTGTCGTTCGAGGAGCTCGTTGCAGAGAAGGAGCGGCTCGAAGATCTCATAGCCGAGCGTGAATACGAGCGCGAAGCGAAAGCAGCTCCCGAGCCGAAGTAGCTCGGACGCATGATCGAAGCGTGAGCGTTACCACTGAAGACTACCTGAAGCGGATCTTCATCGCGTCGGAGGGTACCGATCGGACGCTCATCGGACTCGGTGAGGTCGCGAGCGCGCTCGGCGTCACCCCGGGTACCGTCACGACGATGATGAAGAGCCTGAGCGACGCCGGGCTCGTCGACTACCGGCCGCGGTCGGGAGTCGTGCTGACCGACGCGGGTCGACGCGAAGCGCTCGATGTGCTCCGCCGTCATCGTCTCATCGAGCTCTTTCTGGTAGAGGTCCTCAAGCTCGACTGGGCGGAGGTCCACGAGGAGGCCGAGGTGCTCGAGCACGCGGTGAGCGACCGCCTGCTCCGGCGAATCGACGAGCTTCTCGGGCATCCGACGACCGATCCTCACGGGGATCCGATTCCCGACTCCGACGGGTTGATCGTCCATTCTGAAGGGCCAACCCTCGCAGAGGTCGCCGCACCGGCCACGGTTCGGCTTGTACGGGTCGAGCACGACGACAGCGGCTTTCTGGTCTTTCTCAAGGGCGCCGGGCTGATCCCCGGTGCGGCCGTGGAAGTGGTCGAACGCGACGCCGACGCCGGCACCGTCACGGTCGCGACCGCCGGTCAGCGCCGGTCTCTCAGCTTCCAGGTTGCTGAGCGGCTGCGTGTAGAGGTCGTGTCCGCCGGACGTTCGCGTGGCTGACATCGACGGCGCAACGCCCTCACGCGGTCACGTATCTGATCATCCGGATTGTGACGCCGTAGGGCGTGCGTGTTAGAGTAAGCGGATGGCATTCCCGAACATCCTGCTCATCCACAGCGACCAGCATCGGTACGACGCCGTCGCGTCGAACGGAAATGGCCTGATCCGCACCCCGAACCTCGATCGCCTCGCCGCCGACGGGGCGAGCTTCGTCCACGCGTTCTCGACCTGCCCAGTCTGCACGCCCGCGCGCGCGAGTCTGATGACCGGCGCGTGGCCCACGACGCACCGGTCGCTCTGTATCCCGACCTCGGATTTCTGGCAGCCGGCGCGACGCGAGCTACCCGTTCTTACCGAGCTCCTCAGCGCCGCGGGCTACTACGTCGGGATGGTCGGAAAGTACCATCAGGAGCTCGAAGGCGATCCGACCGATCACGGCGTGGCCGACTATATCCCGACCGGCGCGTATCGCAGCTGGTGTACGGAGCATGGCCTCCCCGCGCCCGACCGACGGATGGGGCTGTTCGGCGCGGTCATGGACGATCGGCCCGCCGACGCGAGCCCGGTCGCGTTCCAGGCCGACCGCGTCATCGAGCTTCTGGACCGGGCGTCGGTCGGCGCGAAGGCGGGGACTCCCTTCCTGATCCGGTGGGATCCGCCCGAGCCGCACCTGCCGTGCCGCCCGCCGAAGGCGTTTCTGGACGTGTACGACGGAGTGTCGATTCCTCCGTGGCCGAGCTTCCCCGATTCGCTCGACGGCAAACCAGAGCCGCAACGCCGGCAGCACTCGATGTGGGGTACCGGTGGGTGGGACTGGAAGCGGTGGGAGCCGTTCGTCAGGCTCTACTACGCGCAGGTGACCGAACTCGACCACCACATCGGCCGGGTCCTGGACCGGATCGACGCGGCCGGGCCGGGCGACAACACGCTCGTGATCTACTCGACCGATCACGGTGACTTCTGCGGGGGTCACGGGCTGATGGACAAGCACTTCAGCATGTACGATGACATCATGCGCGTTCCGCTCATCGTACGATGGCCGGATCGAGTCGCCGCGGGCCTCCGACCCAACGGCTTCGTGAGCCAGGAGATCGATATAGCGCGGACGATCCTGTCGGCCGCGGGAGTCGCCGTGCCCGAGAGCTTTGTCGGCGTCGATCTGGTGGAGCAGACGGCAGGGCGTGCGCCTTCCCGCGACGACATCTTCGGCCAGTACTTCGGCACCGAAAGCGCGATGTACTCGTCGCGGATGGTACGCGACCGGTCGTGGAAGTACGTGTGGAACCCGCTTCACGGTGATGAGCTCTACCACCTGGACGCCGATCCCGGCGAGCTCGTGAACCTCATCCACGATCCCGCGTGCAGCGACCAGCTCGCGCGACTGCGGCGCAAGCTCGTCGACTGGATGGAGTCGGTAGGCGACCGGCTCCTCAATCTCTGGACCAGAGTCGAGCTCTTAGGCGAGCCGAACGCGTGGCAACGCGCCGTCGAAGGTCTATGAACCTGTACCCGTAGCGCGGTCAGCCGATCTCGATCATCCGACGAACCGATTGCTCGGCACGACGCCTGAGGTCTTCGTCGAGGTCGACAACGTAGCGCGTCTGTTCGAGCGCCGCGAGCGTCTGCTCCATCGTGATCTCGTTCATGTGCGGGCAGCGGATGCTGCACAGCCGAACCATCTCGCGGTCGGGGTTCTCCGCGGCGATGTTGTCGCCCATCGAACATTCGGTCAGCAGCAGGTAGCGCGCGGCCTTCACGTCGCGTACGTACGCGATCATCGCGCCGGTGCTGCCGGAGAAGTCGGACGCGGCGACGACCTCCGGGCTGCACTCGGGGTGCGCGAGCACGACGACGTCGGGCAGCTGCCGGCGTACATTCGCGATGTCTTCGACGGTGAACTGCTCGTGGACCTCGCAGCGGCCGTGCCACCCGATCATCTCGTACTCGACGTCGGCACCGGCTGCGGCATCCGCCGCTTGCGTCGTCGCTGAGACAGGCGTCCGGCTCGGGATGATGATCCGCTTGCCGGTCTCCTTCGCGACGTTCTTCGCCAGGTACTCGTCGGGGAGGAAGATGATCCGGTCGGTTCCAAGGCTTTCGACGACCTTCGCGGCGTTACCCGACGTGCAGCAGATGTCGCTCTCCGCCTTGACGTCTGCGTACGTATTCACGTACGTGACGACCGGTACCCCCGGGTACTTCGCGCGCAGCGCGCGGACGTCTTCGGCCGTGATGCTCTCGGCGAGCGAGCAACCCGCCTTCGGCGACGGGACGAGCACCGTCTTGGTCGGATTCAGGATCTTCGCGGTCTCCGCCATGAACCGCACGCCGCAGAAGACGATGATGTCCTTGTCGGTCGTCGCGGCCTTCCGGCACAGCTCAAGCGAATCACCCTTGAAGTCGGGGATCGAGTGGAAGAGCGCGGCCTCCATGTAGTTGTGCCCCAGGATCACCGCGTTGCGCTCTTCCTTGAGCCGGAGTATGCGGTGAGCGAGCTCGGCCTTGATCTGGAGTTCCGCGTCGGGAACGATATCGTGAAGCTTCTCACGAAGACGCTCGTAGAGCGCCGATACGTCGGGTTTCATTTCGCTCCAGCGTACGCAAACCGATTGTTAGGGTCAAGTTAAACGTCGTAGTATCGCGTATGATGCAATCCGACTTCCAGCCGCTCGTCGACGCGGCGCTTGCCGAGGATCTGAGTGACGCCGGCGACGTTACGTCTGCCGCGCTCTTCAGCGACGAGGTCATGACGGCTACGCTCGTAAGCAAGGATACCGGTGTTCTGGCCGGTGCAGAC
Source organism: Spirochaetaceae bacterium (assembly GCA_007129695.1). Classification (GTDB taxonomy): domain Bacteria; phylum Spirochaetota; class Spirochaetia; order DSM-27196; family SLST01; genus SLST01. The sequence goes on from SKVA01000380.1 coordinate 4,713, forward strand.
GTATTCGCGGCGGTGTTTCGCACCGTCGATCCGGAGACGATGGTGGACCTTTCCGTTGCCGACGGGGCGACCCTCGAACCCGGTGCACGCATCGCGACTGTCCGTGGACGAGCCGTGTCGGTGCTGTCGGCTGAGCGCGTCGCGCTGAACTTCGTGGGGTACCTGTCGGGCATCGCAACCGCGACCCGAACGCTCGTCGACGAAGCCGCGCGCGGTGGCAACGCGGTGATCCTGGATACGCGGAAGACCCTCCCCGGATTTCGCGCGCTCGCGAAGTACGCGGTCGGCGTCGGAGGCGCGTCGAACCATAGGATGGGGCTCTACGACATGGTGATGCTCAAGGACAACCACATAGACCGGGCCGGGTCGATCACCGACGCGGTCGCTCGCGTTCGGTCGCGCTGGGCCGACCGATTCCGGATCGAGGTCGAGTGCCGGACGCTCGACGACGTGCGCGAGGCGAAGGGGCTCGGCGTCGACGTGATCATGCTCGACAACATGTCGCCGGACGACATGCGCGAAGCGGTCGCGATTTGCGGTGGTATCCCGCCGCTCGAGGCGTCGGGCAACATCGACGTTCGCACGGTGCGCGACGTGAGCGCGACCGGGGTCGACTTCATATCGTCGGGCGCGATCACGCACTCGGTGCGCTCGTTCGACTTCTCGCTTCGGACGGTGGTCGCGTGAGTCGCGGCGTTCGCGCACAGTACGACGTGCTGGTCGTCGGAAGTGGAATCGCCGGGATCAGCGCGGCGATTACCGCGGCGGAGGCAGGGCTTTCGGTCGCGCTCCTGTCGAAGGAGGCGGACGCGTTCGACTCGAACACCGGTTGGGCGCAGGGCGGGATCGTCGGCGTGAGCCCGGAGGACAGCGCGGAGCTCCTTGCGCACGACATCAGGTACGCGGGGGCGGGCGCAAACTTCGCCGATGCGGTGAACCTGGTCGTAAGCGAAGGGCCGCAGCTCGTGCACGACTTCCTTGCCGGGCGCGTCGCGGTCCCGTTCTCGCGCGACAAATCGGGCGCGCTCGAGCTCACGCGCGAGGCCGCGCATTCGGTGCGGAGGATCTACTACGCAAAGGATTCGACCGGTGCGGCGATCCAGCGCGCGCTCCTGACGTATCTGGCGAAGACCGCCGGCGTGACGCTCCTGACCGGCCACACCGCGATCGACCTGATCACGAACACGCACAACTCCGCCGACATCCAGGAGCGCTACCGTCGGACAAAGGTTTTGGGCGTCTACGCGCACTGCGACAGCGCCGGGTGCGTACGGACGCTGCTTGCCCGATCGGTGATCCTGGCAACCGGAGGGCCCGGCAACCTCTTCCGGCACACGTCGAACCCGGACGGTGCGACCGGCGACGGAGTCGCGATGGCGTACCGGATCGGCGCGGAGGTCATCGACGCACGCTACGTCCAGTTCCACCCGACGATCCTCTTTCACCGCGATTCGCGGCAGTTCCTGATCACCGAGGCGCTCCGCGGAGAGGGCGCACGGCTCCTGAACCACTCAGGAGAGCGATTCGTGCCGCGCTACCACCCCGACGGCGAGCTCGCGCCGCGCGATGAGGTCGCACGCGCGATCTACCGCGAGATGGAGCAGGAGAACAGCGACTACGTGCTTCTGGACGCGACGGTCGTCGACATCGATCTCAAGAAGCGCTTCCCCGGTATCTTCGAGCACTGTAAGGCGCTCGGGATCGACATTCGCAGTCAGCCGATCCCGGTCGTGCCGGCGGCGCACTACTTCTGCGGCGGCGTGAAGGTCGATCTTGACGGGGGCACGTCGATTGAGGGGTTGCTCGCCGCGGGCGAGACCGCGTGCAACGGCGTGCACGGGGCGAACCGGCTCGCGTCGATCTCGCTCCTGGAGGGGCTGCTGTGGGGGGTGCGGTGCGGCAGGAACGTCGCCGCGACGCTACCCGATGCCGACGCGCGGCTGTACGCGACGATTCCCGACTGGGTCGAGCCCGCGGAGCCGGAAGAGTTCGACCCCGTCCTGGTCCGGCAGGATCAACGGACGATCCAGTCGACGATGTGGAACTACGCCGGCATTATCCGAAGTCGGAAACGACTCCTGCGCGCGCTCGCCGACCTTGACTACCTGAGCCACCGGATCGAGCAGTTCTACCGCAGCGCGACGCTCACGCGCCAGATCATCGAACTGCGCAACAGCGTGCTCACCGCGTCGATCATCGTCGGCGACGCGATCGCGCACCCGCAGTCGAGCGGGTGCCACTACGTGGAGTAGCGACACCGGGTCTACGCCGCCGACCGCTCCCCGATCGCAGAACCGAGCAGCGCGAGGATGCCACCGAGCCCGATCGGTATCGCGGTGATGAGCGAGATCACGCCGATCTCCAGTACGATCAGAATCCCGACAGCGCTCGCGAGCATCAGTACCCCGCCGAGCACGCCCAGCCGCGGTGCGATCGCGCCACCGACGATCCCAAGTACAGCGGATCCGGTTTTCATCTACCACCCCCTCACGAAACCCATGACCAGCGCGATCAGGAGCAGAACCAGGAACACGAAGAACAGTAATCGTGCGATTCCCGTTGCTGTAGCCGCTATTCCACCGAAGCCGAGCAAGCCGGCCACGATCGCTACAACAAGAAAGATCAGTGCCCATCGGAGCATAGCGATTCCTCCGTGCACCAGTATGCAAACGGCGTGCCAGATGAGCGTTCGGCGCCGAACCTGTTTCGAACCGACCCGGATGGGTAAGTTTGCCGCGTTCCTCGACCCGCTCTGGTGCACGCCGGCTTCACGCGATCTTCACACGGACTTCTCTCCGGGTTCACCGTGAGACGCGAGACTTGTAGTCATGATGGAGGATGATCTATGGATAGTGCTGTGAACCGACTGAGTCGACGACCCCGAAGCTTCAGACCGCAGATCCGCGGCGCGCTACTCGTGCTCGGCTTTCTGCTGGCAGCGAGCGCAGCGCACGCGTGCATCTTCACCTACACCCTTGTGGGCCCCGACGGGAATGTCCGCGTGGAGCCTGACGCCCCGGTTGCGATCACAGCCGGGCTGACATACCGGATAGACGTGACGATGCGCGAGGACCACGGCGCGTGCAGCCTGGAGGCGGACGATACGATCATACTGCTGAACGAGGGCCGATGGCGCGTGAACCGAGACACGCAACCGCTCGTGCTGCTGTCCGAGATTGTCTGGGAGCGGGTGGGACCCACGCGGTACACGACCTCCTTCGAGTTCGATGCACGCGAGTCCGGCGACTGGCGGATCGACCTGATCCGCGAGTGCACGCGCGGGGGGCGCCATGAGACGCTCTATCTCCAGGTTCTCTGACCTCCGGTCGGGGACCGTGCGCGGTGTCGTCCAGACCGGGATGGTCGTGTTCGCGCTGTCGATGGTCGCCGCGACCTACGCCGAACGCAGCGGCGCGTTCCTGAGGTGGTTGCCGTATCTGAACGGGCTCTGTCCGATCGGCCTCACCGAGTCGCTCGGACGGGTTATTCGCGGAGACGGATTCGCCGATCCCTCCCGAACCAACACGTGGTTGCTGATAGGAGCGGCCGCAAGCGCGTTGCTCCTCGGCGCCGTGTTCTGCGGGTGGTTGTGCCCATTGGGAGCGGTCCAGGAGTGGGTAGGGCGACTCGGGAAGCGTCTCTTCCCGAAGCGGTTCAACCGGCTCGTTCCGCCGCGAATCGACCGGGTCCTGTCGTGGGTGCGGTACGCGGTACTCGCCATCGTACTGCTCGTCACCATCGGGTCGGTCGCGACGGTACTGTCCGCCGTAAACCCGTCACGGGCGCTGTTCCACGTCTGGTTTGGCGGAGCGCTTCCTGGCGGGCTCGCGGTGCTCGCCGTCGTTCTGATCGGATCGCTGTTCGTCGCGCGTCCATGGTGCCGCTGGGTGTGCCCGTTCGGTGCGGTCCAGGGTACGCTGTCGCTGATCTCTCCGTGGTCGATCAGACGTACGTCGGCAGGGTGTCCCGGCTGTAAGCGCTGCTCGCGCGCGTGTCCGATGGGTATCGACGTACACACTCCCACAGTCGTTCGCGACACACGGTGCACCAGGTGCATGCAGTGTGTCGACGCGTGCCGTGTTGACGGGATCCTCGCGTACTCGTCCCGAAGTGGTCAGCGTGTATCGAGACCGGTTGGAGTCTACGCTGCGACGGCCGCCGCGGCGCTGGTTCTGTTCTTCTCGCCGGTCGTAATCGCCCGGGCGACCGGCGCGTACACGCCTGCCGGGACTCCTTCGCCCGCCGGTGCGGTACTGGCAGTCGAAGACATCACGCCGACGATGAGCCTCGACGCTGTTGCAGAAGGGTTCGCGCTGACCACCGAGCAGCTGCTCGGGCTCCTGGACATGGCGGCCGACTTCGACGGGACTACCCGGATTTTCGACATAGAGGATGACGAGCGGTATGAGCACATCACGATCGCGTACGTTCGATCGGCGCTGGCCGAAGCGACCGCGGCAGAGTAAGCTCGACGCATGGCGAACGTCTTCGTTGTAGAGGACAATGACGGGCTGCGGGAGACGATCGCGTCGTACCTCAGGCTCGAGGAGCACACAGCCACTTGTTTTGCCCGACTCGCGGGCGTCGAAGAGGCGGTCCGTATGCAGCAGCCCGACCTGCTCATCCTCGATGTCATGCTTCCCGATGGCGACGGGTTTTCGTTTGCCCGTCGGCTTCGCCGACATAGTCAGGCCCCCATTGTGTTCCTCACCGCGCGCACATCCGAGTCGGACCGAATAACCGGCTTCGAAGTCGGCGGCGACGACTACGTCGTCAAACCGTTCTCCAACAAGGAGTTGATGCTGCGCGTGCGGGCGCTGCTACGCCGCAGTTCGCACGAATCCACCGTTGCGCGCTCGCCAGCGAGCGCGTGGACCATCGAAGAGGATGGCGGGCACGAGCTCGAGCTCGATGCCGATCGTCATCGCGTCAGCCACGACGGGGCGGCGGTCACGGTGACCGCCGCCGAGTGGAAGATTCTTGGCTACCTGGCTTCGAACCCCGGGATCGTCGTGTCGCGCGAGCGGCTGCTCGGTGCGTGTCTGGACTACCTTGCCGACGGGTCAGAACGCACGATCGATACTCATATCAAGAACATCCGGATCAAGCTCGGGAAGGCGCCGTGGGTGGAGACGGTGCGCGGGTTCGGCTATCGATTCACCGGCAGAGCTCGCGATGCGTAGCATGTTCCGGCGCACGATCCTCGCGTTCACGGTCAGCCTGGTGCTCCTGCTCGTGGTACTCGGCGTGGCTCTTGTCGGCGGTTATTACCATTCGGTCACACGGTGGAGCGAGCGCCGCGTGATGATGGTCGAGGCGGCCGCGTACGATATCCTTCGGGGCGGCACGCGTGGCGGCGACGCGCTTCCGCAGGATGTTCCCGTGTTCGTCTACGACCGATCGGGTACGCTCGTTGCGTCGAACCGCGGCGGGGGGTGGCGACGCGATACCGAACACTGGGAGCGGCTCGCCATAAGCGACGACGGGGTCGCGGTCGGTCACGTTGAGATCGGGCAGGCCGCGTTCAGGAACGACGCGGCCAATCGCGCGCTGATGCAGACGCTCGTTCGGACGTCGGTCGCCGGCGCGCTTGTCGCTTTGGCGGCCGCGATGATCGCGGCGTGGCTCTTTGCGCGGTCGCTGTCGCGTCCGGCGGCGCGAGTAGCCGAAGGGATCGACGCGATCGCCGATGGAACCGCGCGCATTGCGATCCCTGAACGCGGCGCCGAGGAGATCAGCCGGATCGCTCGAGCGGCCAACACGCTCGC
>SKVA01000443.1 GCA_007129695.1 Spirochaetaceae bacterium
CGACCAGCGAGTCGTACGCCCCCGGAGGCGGTCCCGGTTCGCGAAGCGCGCGATCCCATCCGCTTTCCATCTGCCTGGCCGCCTTCTCGTCGCCGCGCCAGCGCTTCTCATCCCACTTGTCCGCCTCATCGTCTTCGCCTGTCGTCGGCGGACGCGCATCGACCGAGCGCGGATCGCTACCGAACCGGCCGGCGTCACGCCCGGCCCGTTCGGCTCTGCCGGCATTGGATACGCCGGCGGTGCGGTGCCGCGCCAGAAAGCCCTTCCTGGCGAGTCGCTCGATCGCGGCGTCGATCTGCGGTCCGCGGTCGGGCAGGCGTTCGCGCACCTCGTCGACCGACACGCGTCGTCCGACCCGCCGAATCTCATCGAGCACGAACGCTTTCACGCGCGCTTCGGCTTCATCGGCCCGTCGCTGCTCGTCGGCGGCTGAGGCGGCTGCACCGCTGGTCCGCGCCTCGCGGTCGCGTGGATCAGCAGCGCGCGACAACCGCCAGCCAGGAGGGGTGAACTCGGCAGCCTGGTCGACGGCAATCTCGTACACGTCGACACTGCGGTCAGAACCCTTGAGTCTGAGCGCGCCGACCCTTTCGGCCGGCGCGTCGAGCCGCCCGGACACCTGGTTGTGGACGTCCTGCGACACGCAGATGCGTCCCGGCGCCGCGTACTCCTGGAGCTGTTGCGCGATGCCGACCGCATCGCCGAACGCGTCGTGCTCGGAGAAGTAGATGTCTCCGACGTGCATCCCGATCCGCACGCCGTAGCGCTGCGACGGTTCGCCACGGTTGCGATCGGCGGTATCGGTGAGGATCGAGCGTGCGCACGCCACGGCTTTGGTCGTCGTCGCGAACTCGCAGAGCACCGAATCGCCGACGGTGCGCACGACTCGCCCGCCCGACGCATCGACGCGGTCGCTGATGAGCCGAGCGTACTCGGACAATGTGTCGAGTGTCCCGGCCTCATCGGCTTCCATCATGCGTGAGAATCCGACTATGTCGGTGTACATAACGACTGCGAGTCGGTGCTCTGTGGCAGACATGTCACCGTCACAATAGGTCGTGGTTGGGTCGTGGTCAAGTATTGCGGCTACCGGCATGCATTCTCAACAGATCACGGCGCCGAACGTGTTCCCGAAATTCCCGTATAATCGCGCAGAGGTCGGGATCGATGAGCGCAAAACAGCGGACGGAATACCTGTGCAGCGCGTGCGGGCATCGCGAGAGCAAGTGGCTCGGTCGCTGCCCGCAGTGCAGCGAGTGGAACACGATGGAGGAGCAGGCGGTCACCCCGGCTGCGCGCGGCAAGTCGACGCGAAGTGGTCCCCGCGCTGTCGGGGCGGGCAGCGCCACCGGCTCAACCGGCCGGTCTCCGCAGTCGTTCGCGGCGATCGACGCTGCGGCGCACGAGCGCGTGTCGACCGGCATGGCCGAGCTCGACCGCGTCCTTGGCGGCGGTATGGTCCCGGGGGCGACGGTACTCGTCGGAGGAGAGCCGGGGATCGGCAAGTCGACGCTGATGCTCCAGATGGCCGCGCAGATGCGATCGCGACGCGTTCTCTACGTCACCGGGGAGGAGTCGCCGCGCCAGATAAAGCTGCGCGGCGATCGGCTCGGGGTATCGAACCCGCACCTGGAGATCCTGGCCGCGAACTCGCTCGAAGACGTGATCGCAGCGATCGGTCCCTCGGCGGGAGCCGAGCGGCACTCGGTGGTCGTGATCGACAGCATCCAGACGATTTACTCGCAGGAGGCCGGCTCGGTCCCCGGGACGCCGAATCAGATCAAGTACGCGACCTTCGAGATCGCGGAGATCGCGCGCGCGTTCGACGTCGCGGTCTTCTTCGTCGCGCACGTCACCAAAGAGGGCTCGATCGCGGGCCCGAAGACGATCGAGCACATGGTGGACACGGTTCTGTCGTTCGAGCAGAGCGACGACGACACGCGCTACCTGCGCGCGCTGAAGAACCGGTTCGGCAGCACCGATGAAGTCGGTCTGTTCACGATGCAGCCGAAGGGGCTGGTCCAGATCACCGACCCGAACAGCGTCTTCCTGGTCCGCCGGTCGGGCTCTCTTCCAACCGGGGTTGTGGTCACGCCGGTCATCGAGGGCAGCCGGGTGCTGCTGGTTGAGGTTCAGGCGCTCACCGTCCCGGCGAAGGGCGGGATGAGCCGCGTCTACAGCGAGCGGATCGACTCGGCGCGCGTGAGCCGGATGGCGGCGGTGCTGGAGAAGCACATAGGCGTGCCGTTCAGTGACCACGACATCTACGTGAACGTCGCGGGCGGGATCCGCATAAACGACGTCGGGGTCGAGCTCGCGCTCGCGGTCGCGCTCTATTCGGCGCGGACCGACCGCGCCTTCCCGCCGAAGACGACGGTGACCGGAGAGGTCAGCCTGGCCGGTGAGATCAGACCGATCCCGCAGATGCTGCGCCGCTACCGCGCTGGCACCGACCTGGGCTTCGACCGCTGCATCGGGCCGAGCGCGCTCCGCCAGGGCGAGGAGGCCGACTCCACCGCGGCCCGCTGGGCCGGCGTCGACTCGCTCGCCGACGCGATCGCGCGCGTCATGCCCGCCCGAGAAAAAAAAGAATGGTGAACCGCGCCCTGATGCGTTAAGCTTTGGAGCAATAGGAGAGAATATGAGACAACGACTTCTTTCTGTACTGGTCCTGTTGGTGGTCGTAACAACGTTCGGCTTCGCGTCGAACGGCGA
>SKVA01000469.1 GCA_007129695.1 Spirochaetaceae bacterium
CGGAAGGGGCTGGCGCACGGCGAGCGGAGCGGACATTCGTGCCGCCGTCAGAGCCGGCGCCCGCTCAGCGGTGCTGAAGTCAAGCGCGGCCGAGACTCTGGATCCCGTGCTCAAGCTCTACCGCAATGCGACCCTCGCGGCGGCCGGAGTCGGTCCGATAAGCGACGCGGCGACGCGGCCGGCCCTCCATTTCATACCGCCCGGACACTGGAGTGCCGAGCGGCGGGCGGTGAAGGCGGACCAGATCGTCTGGGCTCGCTCTCCGGTGCGGCTCGACCTGGGCGGCGGCTGGACGGACACGCCGCCGTACACGAACCTCTTTGGCGGCGCCGTCACGAACGTCGCGGTGGACCTGAACGGGCAGCCGCCCATCCAGGTCTTCGTGCGTCCCGTAACCGACCCGGTGATCGTTTTCCACTCCATCGACCTTGGCGAGCGCGAAGTCATCCGGGAGTCGTCCGAGCTCCATGCATTTACCGATCCATCCGCGAGCTTCGCGCTTCCGCGCGCCGCGTGCGTGCTTCTGGGGATCGATTCGGGCGGCGACGCCGCAGGCGGCACGGGCCGAAGGCCCGGGAAGCTCGCGTCGGTACTCAATAGGCTTGGCGGCGGCTTCGAGATCTCGCTTCTGGCCGCCGTGCCCAAGGGCTCCGGGCTTGGTACCTCGTCCGTGCTGGGAGGGGTGATCCTGGCGGCGCTCTTCCGCTACTTCGGGCTCGTCTCCACGCCCGACGACCTCTTTCTGTCCGTGCTCGAGCTCGAGCAGATGCTCACGACCGGCGGAGGCTGGCAGGACCAGATTGGGGGGCTCGCAGGCGGCGTGAAGTACATTGAGACGCGTCCCGGGAGCCATCCCCGGCCGCTTGTCCACCAGCTCGATCCGTGGCTGTTCGAGGAACCCGACTACAAGGGTCGGATGACGCTCTACTACACCGGCGTCACGCGCCTTGCGAAGAACATCCTCCAGCAAGTCGTCGACCGTGTGAATCAACGCGAGCCCGCCTTCCTCTTCACCCACGAGTACCTCCGGGCGCTCGCCCGCGAAGCCCGCACCGCGATCGCCCTCCGGGACTACGAGCGCATTGCGCGTGTCGTCCGCGGCTCCTGGCGGGCAAACAAGCTCATCCATCCCAGCACGACGAACGATGAGGTCGAGTCCCTTCTTGCGCAGACCGCCGCCCACTGGCGCGCCATGAAGCTCCTTGGCGCCGGCGGGGGCGGCTACTCGTTATTCCTCAGCGAGTCCCTCGAGCAGGCGAACCGGCTTCGCGACGCGTTAGAGAGGCTGTCGGCGGACTCGGCGTCGGCCCGACTGGTCGACTTCAGCCTGAGCCGCGCGGGGCTGCAGGTGAGTGTGTCGTAGCGATGGTGCCAACCGGCCCTTGGCGCTGGATGACTTGATCGGCTGGAAGCCCGCAGGGCGTGAGCACAGATCGGCATTGATGTCGGAAAGCCTGGCAGTTTCAGGCACATGAGCAGCTTCCCCTCCGTTCAGAGAGGGTGCGACTCCAACGCGGACTGGTCGATCACTATGTCGGAACCGACCGGGCTCGGGCAGAGGTCTGGCAATGTGATTCATCGCAGATCACACGGCGCTGACTCGACACTTCTTCGAGTTGAGCGATTCGCTTGTCCAGCTGTGATCACACCCCGTATACTGAAGCACGAGAGCAGAACCGGCCGTCACTACGTTTCAAGGAGTGACGAATGAGTGAAGCCATGGAACTGACCGAACGCAACTTCGAACAGATAGGATCCTACGTCCGCGACCATCTGGACGCTTGGGTGCGGGAGCTATGGCCACTGACGACGCAGAGGACGGATCCGCTGCTCCTCGAGCGAATTGTCCGAGTTGAGGAGGAGTTGAGATCGCAGCGCGACCTCATGAAGCAGGGATTCGAGCAGATCGACAGGCGCTTCGAGCTGGTCGACAAACGGTTCGAAGAAACGCGCGCCGACATGAACGCTCGTTTCGATGCCGCCCGAAGCCATACGAACCACTGGATGCTGTTCATGACGATCGTGCTCGGTGCACTTGGCGCAGCCATGACCCTGGCAACGATTCTTGTCCGATGATCTGGTGCACGCCTCTCCGGATCCTTTTTCGTCGGCCAGCGTCCGTCTGCACGCTGTAATGGTCCGCGACGATGGTGCCTCGGCAGATAACATGCCGAAGCCAGCGGGAGTTGCTGGATAGGATCTCGGTTTACCCAAACGTGTGCTTCGGCAAGCCTTCGGTGTCCGTGGCCATCGAACATGGGTTTCGCTGATACTGGTTATGTTCGCCGCCGATAGGTTTCGTTCCAGGAGATACTGGGCCGCCGTAGCCACGGACTACGACGATGACGGTTGCATAGGGGAGCGCAGCGCTCTACGGAGCGGGCTTGCGCTGTACAACGAGGATGGTGATATCATCGGAGCAATCGGCGTGAGCGAGACCGGCGACGATAACATCATTTTCGATATCGCGCCCGATCCTGAAACGGGAAATCTCACGAGTGCGGGCGGGTACGGGCATCCCGAGTGCGCCGCCGACACCACGCGCATCGCACGGGAACTGCCGGAAACCCACCCGATCGGTGAAGCGCGTCAGTCTGGAACGACAGGACGGTAGGCAGTCCCGGCGGGGGCATGAACGCCCGTCTCGCTGAGAACGCGTGCCGACATGAACGCCCGTTTCGGAGCCGCTTAGTTGCCATAGCAAGTTTGCCCTA
>SKVA01000382.1 GCA_007129695.1 Spirochaetaceae bacterium
GTACGCGGTGACGGATCGGGCGGACAGAGGCGAGATCGGCGATGCGTACATCCAGATCGGCGGCAGCCCCCACAGTCGCGGCCCCAAAACACCACGCGGATTCCTCAGCGTCATCACGCCTGAGCGACCGGATATTCCCGAAGGTGAAAGCGGCCGCTTACAGCTTGCACAGTGGCTGGTATCCGCCGAGCAAAACCCGCTGACGCCGCGCGTCATGGCCAACCGCATCTGGCACTGGCACTTCGGCCGGGGCATCGTCGCCACGCCCGACATCTTCGGCAAACAGGGAGCCCCGCCGACCCACCCGGAATTGCTGGATTATCTGGCCACGCGCTTCGTTGAAAGCGGCTGGTCATTCAAGGCCATGCACCGCCAGATCATGCTCAGCGATGCGTACCGACGCGCCAGTACCGCCGAGTCGATCGCGCTGGAGCAAGACCCGGACAATCAATGGCTGTGGCGGTATGACCGCCGCCGGCTTGAAGCCGAGGCGATCCGCGATGCGATGCTCATGGTCGCCGGCACGCTCGACCTCGGCCCGCCACCGAAGCATCCGTTCGGCCCGATTGACGATCACCGCCGATTCACCCAGCACAACCCGTTCCTGGCCGACTCGTTCACCGACGCACCGCCGCCGATCGACGTGATGCGCGCCGAACTGGCCCGGTTGCACCCGGACATCGAGCTCGAGTACTACACGATGCCGCAGGACATGCTCGAGGCGCTCGTGATATGGATGACGTCGCGCGACACGACGGTCGACATCTACGGGATCGACGAGCCGTGGGTCACGCAGTTCGGCCGCGCACGGTGGGCGCTCCCGCTCAACGACCGCATCCCCGAGCTCGAACAGCGGCTGCAGCCGGCGGGCCTTGACACGTTCTCATACGATGGGGACCGCATCGGAATCCCGTTCTGGGGGAGCGTCACCGGACTGTTCTACCGGACCGATATCCTTGAGGAGTACGGGTTCGACGCTCCGGCGTCGATCGACGACATGATCGAGATCATCGTGACGGTTCTTGCCGACCGGCCGGAAATCGCAGGGCTCCTGTGGCCGGGCGCCCGCAGCGGGGACTCGCTCAACATGTTCTACGCGACGCTGCTGTATGCGTTCGGCGGTCAGTACCGCGACGCGGACGGTCAGTTCATGTTCGACTCACCGCAGAGCATCGCCGCCGTACAGGCGATGCGCGACACCATAGAGCAGGGGCTCTCACCCCGCGCGGTGCAGAACCTGGAGCGACGCGAGTCGCGGCAGCGCTTCGTCGCCGGAGAGGCGATCTTCTCGTGGGACAACGCGGACATCATCACGTGGCTCGACGATCCGGAGCGTTCGCAAGTAGCCGGGCGCTGGGACCTGATGCCGTTCCCGACGGTGCCTGGCGGACGGCCGGTATCGGTTACCGGAGGATTCGCGTTCGCGGCTAACCCGTTCAGCACGAAGGCCGACGCCGCGGTCAAGGTTCTGGACGTGATCTCCCAGCGACCCGTTCAGAAGGGTTTCGCGCTCGCCTGGGGTCCGGTTCAGTACTACCGGGATCTCTACGACGATCCGGAAGTCCAGGCGTACAACGCCAACGTGGCGAAGCTGTCGCCGCTGCTTGCGATCGCGATCAACCGACCGCCTTCGCAGAACTACGCCGAGCTCGCGGGCATGATGCGAGAAGAGATCCATTCGGCGATCACCGGCACGAGGAGCGTAGCAGACGCGATGGCCAATCTCGCGCGCCGCGCCGTGGTGCTCGAGCGGCGGTGAGTTCGGTACATCAACGGGTGACGCGTGGTCGCTGACCGACTCGAAACCCGGGTGGGCGTTGCGCTTGTAGCGCCCGCCGTGATCGGTCTATTGGTGCTCAACTACTACCCGATCGTACAGAGCACGCTCTACTCTCTGTTCGCGCTCGACTCGACAACCGAATGGCTTTCAGCGCAGTTCGTCGGTCTGCGCAACTACGTCGATGTGATGCAGAGCGATCAGTTCTGGTACACGTTCGGGTTCACCGTCGGGTTCACCGTCGTGGTCGTCACGCTCGATCTGTCGCTCGGGATGCTCCTGGCACTCGCGACGTTCTACGTGCCGAAGCGGATGCGCGGTGTGCTGCGCGCGATCATCATCGTTCCGTGGGCGATCCCGAAAGTCATCCAGGCGTCGATGTGGCGATGGATACTCAACAGCGACGTCGGACCGATCGGCGACATCCTGGTGCGGATCGGAGTCGTCTCAGAGCCGCCACTCTTTCTGATCGACCGCTTTCTCGCGATGGGGAGCGTCGTCGTCGCGTACACGTGGAAGGGATCGAGCATCGCCGCGTTCTTCCTGATGGGTGGGCTCGCGCTCATCCCACGCGAAGTGATCGAGTCGGCGACGGTCGACGGCGCGCGCGCGTTCCGGCGCTTCTTTTCGATAGTGCTGCCGATCGTGATGCCGACCGTCTACGTCGCGCTGCTCTATCGGTCGCAGGACGCGCTACGCGTCTTCGACGTGATCTACGGGTTGACCGGCGGTGGCCCGGGCACCACCACCGACACGCTCAGCTCGTTCGCGTACACCGCGTACTTCCGCTACGCGCAGTTCGGCAGGGCTTCCACGTACGCGGTCGTCACCTTCGTACTGGTCGCCGCGGTCGGAATCTTCTACATCGGCCGCGTACGGCGGAACTTCAGCTTCAAGGAGTGACCGTGACGAAAGCTCGATCCGAACACGTACGAA
>SKVA01000387.1 GCA_007129695.1 Spirochaetaceae bacterium
ACGCTCCTCCTGGAGGCGGGCGCGGAGCCCAACCGTCGCGCCTCCGATGGAGGATTTCCGCTCCACGTCGCGTCGGAGGCCGGCGCGCTCCAGATCGTCGATCTCTTGCTCTCCTACGGTGCCGACCCGAACGTACAGGACTCCACCGGTCGGACTCCGATCATCCTTGCGATGGGAACGCAGCGGCAGGCTGCGCTTCTGCGATCGCTCCTGGCCGCGGGTGCCGACCCGTCGATTCCCGACGCGCGCGGTACCTACCCGATCCTGGTCGCCGCCGCAAGCGGCGACGCCGCGGTCGTCGAGCTCCTGATGGAGTATGGAGCCGACCCGTCGGTTCGCGACGATCAGGGGCGCAACGCGGTCTACATCGCCGCGTCGGCGCCGAACGTGCCGGTGCTCCGTGCGCTTCTGCGCGCAGGGGGAGACGCGAACACGACCGACGCGCAGGGGCGGCCGGTGCTGTTGAGCGCCATTCGTGCGGGTTCCCACGAAGTCGTGTCGGAGCTTCTGGCGTACGGGGCGGATCCCGACGTCCAGGACGACGCCGGCCGCACCCCGCTGTTTATAGCAGCCCAACGCGACGACACCCGGATGACCGAAGCGCTGCTACGCGCCGGCGCAGATCCGAGCATCGCCGCCGATGACGCGCGGACGCCGCTTCTGATCGCGCTCGCCGCGAGCGCGCGGCAACCGAGCGGGCTGAACCAGACGGCGCAGCTGCTGTCCAACTCCGGACGCGCAACGGTCGGACGCAGCCGTACGATCAACGATATTGCGTTCGCGACCGCCGCGTCCGGGAACATAGACGTGCTCCGCATCCTGTTTCGCGCCGGCGTGAGTCAGGACGTGCGTTCCGCGACCGGAGAGACGCTGCTGACCTCATCGGTCGCGAACACGGAGTACGTTCGCGCATTGCTCCAGCTGGGCTTCGCGCCCGACGCGACGAACGCCGCCGGTGAGACCGCAACGCTGATCGCCGCGCGCGGCGGCCACATCCAGACGCTCCGGCTCCTGCTGCAGTCTGGCGCGAACCCGAACGCAACCGACCGTGAAGGCGTCACGCCGCTGATGCTGACCGCGGCCGGCCCCGACGTAGATCCCGTCCGGCAGCTGCTTCTGGCCGACGCGACGGTCTGGGCGCGCGACCGACGCGGAAACTCGGCGATCCACTACGCGGCGCGCGCAGGCCAGCCCGAGACCGTGCGGCTCCTTCTGACCGCCGGCGCCGATCCGAACGCGACGAACAGCGCGGGCGAACAGCCGATCAAGCTGGCCGAACAGAACCCGAAGCGCGATGAGATCATCCGGATCCTGCTCACCGCCGGCGCGACCGGCCCGGCTCCCGCGCAACCGGCACCGACTCAGCCCGCGCCACCGGCGACGGAGCAGCCTGAGACCCGGCCCGCCGACCCCGTCGTCGTGACACCACCCGAAACGCGGCCGGCCGATCCGACGCCGACACCTGCCGATCCCTCGCCGACGCCGACCGAGCCCGCGCCTCCTGAGACCCGCCCGGAACCTGCGCCGGTGCCGGCGCCGACGCCTGCACCGACCGATCCGGTCGTGCAGGTTCCGCGCGCGCCCGACACGCGGAACATCCTCTACTCGGACGAGCCGCTCCCGAGCGCCGCTGGTACCAACTTGGTGTCGTTCCCGGGGTACACGAACAGACTCCCCAGCACCTTCGATCGCGGTCTACGATCTAGAGACAATCCGCGTAGCGTCGTGCTGTTCGTCGACAACTGGTACCCGCAGCGCGTTGAGGTGTTCAAGATCCTGGCCGACGGAACCCCCGAACCGGTCGGAAGACCGGAGCCGTACACGTCGCTTCGCATCGCGACGCAGCAGGCGAACGTCTTCGTCGTCTACGGTGTCGACGGTACCTACTTCGGGTCGTACACGACCGTCGGCGTCGCCGAACAGCGCGTGCGAACGATGCACGCGTCCGAGCGGACCGGACCGGGCAGGAGGTAAGCCGGCGCACCTCTTGACTTTCGCCGCCGAATCACCGTTACTAATAGCAGAGCGTTGACGGAGACGAGTACCGTCGGCTTACCCGATCGTGAGCGGCGACGGAGGCTGTGCGTCCTGACCTGATCGCGGCAAGAGAGGGATTCCGAATCCGGGTTACCGGTGGGCTGGAAGGATCCTGGGGATGCCGGAGGGAAAACCACTCCCGAGCTGCCGACGGAAAGTTGCGATCATGGTCGCCGCGAGTATGCTCGGCCGTACCCCACGATACGGGATAAGTGAGTGCGTGGCGGGGTGAGCCCGGCACGAACCAAGGTGGAAACGCGGAGCGGGGGGATACCCCGGGGCCTGGCCCTTACGTCTTCGTCCTTGGAACCGTTTTTTACGGGACCAGGGAGAAGGTGTAAGGGCCTTTTCTTTGGACCGACGCATAGGCGAAGGAGTGGCTATGGCAGACGTTGCAGAGAAAGTTGAGTACGAACAGTCGCATCTGTTCCGGGTGCGCCATTCGACCGCGCACATCATGGCGGAGGCGGTGCTCAGGCTCTTCCCCGACGCGAAGATCGCGATCGGGCCGCCGATCGAGAACGGCTTCTACTACGATTTTGACCTCCCGCGGTCGCTCACGACCGACGACCTCGAACAGATCGAGGAACACATGCGCGCGATCGTCGCGGAGGCGCATCCGTTCGTCCGGCAGGTCGTCGACCGGGACAAGGCCGCCGAGCTCTTCTCCGATCAGCCGTACAAGCTCGAGATCCTGCGCGACCTGCCGCCGGGCGAGGAAGTCTCGACCTACTCGGTCGATACCTTCACCGACCTGTGCCGCGGTCCGCACGTCGACAGCACGAAGGAGATTCACCCCAAGAGCTTCAAGCTGATGAGCGTGGCCGGCGCGTACTGGCGCGGCGATGAGAAGCGTCCGATGCTCCAGCGGATCTACGGCACCGTCTTTGAGAATCCGAAGGAGCTGCGCCAGCACCTCGACTGGCTGAAGGAAGTGGAGAAGCGCGACCATAGGCGGATCGGCAAGGAGCTCGACCTGTTCAGCGTCCACGAAGAGGCGGGGCCCGGGATGATCTACTGGCACCCGAAGGGCGGCCGGATCCGGCAGGCGGTCGAGGACTACTGGAGAGCGGTGCACCGCCGCGACGGGTACGAGATCCTGCACACGCCGCACATCGGCAAGAGCTGGCTCTGGGAGACGAGCGGTCACCTGGACTTCTACGCCGACGGCATGTACCCGCCGATGGAGATGGACAAGGCCGACTACTACGCGAAGCCGATGAACTGTCCGTTCCATATCATGATCTACAAGACCGGCGTGCGTAGCTACCGCGATCTGCCGCTGCGCTGGGCGGAGCTCGGGACCGTCTACCGCTACGAGAAGTCGGGCTCGCTCCACGGGCTGCTGCGCGTGCGCGGGTTCACGCAGGACGACGCGCATATCTTCTGTACACCGGATCAGGTGGAGGCTGAGATCCTCGAAGTACTGCGTTTCAGCCTCAGGATGTGGAAGGCGTTCGGGTTCACCGACCTGAAGGCGTACCTTGCGACCGCGCCCGAGAAATCGGTCGGCTCGAAGGAGATGTGGGAGCAGGCGCTCGGTAGCCTGCGCAAGGCGGTCGAGATCGAGGGATTGCCCTACGAGGTCGATGAGGGCGGCGGCGTCTTCTATGGGCCGAAGATCGACCTCAAGATCAAGGACGCGCTCGGCCGCGAGTGGCAGATGTCGACGATCCAGTTCGACTTCAACCTGCCCGAGCGATTCGGCATGACTTTTGTGGACTCCGACGGGAAGGAGAAGCGCCCGTACATGGTGCACCGCGCGCTGCTGGGGTCGCTCGAGCGCTTCTTCGGCGTTCTGATCGAGCACTACGGCGGCGCGTTCCCGGTCTGGCTCGCGCCGGTACAGGTCGTGACGATTCCGGTTGCGGCGGCGTTCAACGACTACGCGAAGGAGGTCGAGGCCGAGCTCCGCGAGGCCGGTTTCCGCGTCGAGTCGGACCTCTCCGACGACCGGATGGGCGCGAAGATCCGGTACCACCAGAGCCAGAAGGTGCCGTACATGCTGATCCTTGGTGAGAACGAGGCGAATGCGAACGCGGTGAGCATCAGGCCGCGAACGGGTGAGCAGGTCAACGGCGTTCCCCGCGACGAGTTCCTGGCGATGCTCCGGAAGAAGGTGGAGGACAAGGAGGTCCTGTGATCGACCGGATCGTCAAGCGCGACGGACGCGTTGTCGCGTTCGACAAGCAGAAGATCACGTTCGCGATCCTGCGCGCGGCGGTCGCCGTCGGCGGTCGGGATCAGACGACCGCCGAGCGGGTCACCGACGACGTCGTCCGGATGATCGAAGCCGGCCGCGCCGGCGACTTTCCGACCGTGGAAGAAGTCCAGGACGCGGTGGAGAAGGCACTCATCGAGCGCGGGCACGCGCGGACCGCGAAGGCGTACATCGTCTACCGCTACGAGCACAGCCTCAAGCGCATCGGGCGCGAGAGCCTCACCTACAGCTCGGACAACATCCCGTACCGCAAGCTGTGGGAAACGCTGTCGTGGGCGGTCGACCACAACTGCCACAGCCTTGGCGGGGTTCGCGACTACGTCGAGTCGGGCCGCTATCCCGACTTGGTCGCCGCGTCCGAGGAGTTTTACGAGCGCGAGGTCGCTTCAGCGTGCGACATGCTGCGCGAGCGACTCGACGACGTGCGCGTGATGATCATCGCCGGGCCGTCGAGCTCGGGGAAGACCACCACGACGATCAAGGTGTCGGAGGCGGTCGGCCCGCGTCGGTTGGTCCCGATCAACGTCGACAACTACTTCTTCGATCTGGAGTCGCACCCGACCGACGGCAGCGGCGACTACGACTACGAAACGCCGCAGGCGCTCGATCTGGACCTGATCAACGACCACTTGACCGCTCTGCTCGCCGGGAAGTCGGTCGATGTCCCGTTCTACAACTTTCAGACGGGCCGCCGCGACGGAGTCTCATCGACGATCGCGCTCCGGCCCGGCGACATCCTGCTCATCGATTCGCTGCACGGCTTCTTCGACGCGATGACCGCGTCGGTCCCGCGCGATGCGATCTTCAAGCTCTACATCGAAACGCTCGCGCAGATCAAGGACGATTCGGGCCGCTTCGTTCGCTGGACCGACGTGCGGATGCTCAGGCGGATGGTGCGCGATATGCAGTTCCGCAATCACAGCCCACAGCAGACGCTCCACCACTGGTATCTGGTCAGGCGCGCCGAGCTACGCTACATTGTGTCGAGGTTGAAGCACGCGGATGCGATCGTGAACAGCTTCATGCCGAGCGAGCTTCCGATCATGAAGCGGCGGCTCGAGCCGTTCTTCCGCGACTACCTGAGCGAGGCCGGTCGGACCGAAATGACCGACCGCGTCGACGCGATCGACCGGGCGCGCCGGATAGGCGAGCTGTTCGCGATGGTCCCGTCGATCGACACCGAAGACGCGATCGGAGCGAAGAGCCTGCTGCGCGAGTTCATCGGCGGCAGCGCGTACACCTACTGACCCGTCGCGGATGGCGGAAGGGGAGACCATGGAGAAGGCACTCGAACGGATCAAGGAACTCGACCGCGAGATCCGCACGCTCAACGGTATCGAAGCGCTGCTCGGGTGGGACCACCACGTCTATATGCCCGAGCGCGGCGTCCAGCAGCGAAGCGAACAGACCGCGTACATCGCGTCGCTGTCGCATCAGAAGATCACGAATCCGGAGTTCGGAGATCTGCTGGACAAGCTCGGCGCGAGCGCGGAGAACCCGCTCGGTTCACCGTCGCTCTCCGACGACGATCGGCGCCTGGTGCGCGCGGTCTACCGCGACTTTCACCAGCAGACCCGCGTACCCGGGTCGCTCGTCGAGGAGTTCGCGCGCGTCACGTCGATCGCGCAGTCGGTCTGGACCGAGGCGCGCAAGAAGTCGGACTTTTCGCTCTTTCAGCCGCACCTGGAGAAGATCGTAGACCTGAACCTGCAGCTCGCCGATCACCTGGGCTACAGCGCGCACCCCTACGACGCGCTTGTCGATCAGTACGAGCCCGAGATCACGACCGCGCAGATCGCGACCGTGTTCAGGCAGTTGAGAGAGGATCTCGTGCCGCTCGTGCGCGACATCAAGGCCGCGAAGCAGGTAGATACGTCGTTCCTTCGCCAGGCCTACCCGGTCCAGCTGCAGGAGAAGTTCGGTCGCTCGGTTCTGGACGCGATCGGGTTCGACGCGCGGCGCGCGCGCATGGATACGTCGGTCCACCCGTTCACGACGACGATCGGCGTCGACGATGTGCGGATCACAACGCGCTATCTGGCCGATCTGGTCACGTCGTCGCTGTTCGGCATCGTGCACGAGACCGGCCACGCGTTCTACGAGCTCGGGTTCGCCGAGCGCTACCGGGGTACCCGGCTTGCCGACGCGTGCTCGCTCGGTATCCACGAAAGCATGTCGCGGTTCTGGGAGAATATCATCGGGCGCGGCCGCGCGTTCTGGAGCCACTTCTACCCGAAGTTCAAGGAGACCTTCCCGGATCAGCTGTCGGGCGTCGACATCGAGGCGTTCTACAAGGCGGTCAACCGCGTCGAGCCGTCGTTGATCCGCGTGGAAGCAGACGAAGTCACCTACAGTCTGCACATCATTCTGCGATTCGAACTCGAGCGGATGCTCATCGGGAAGGAACTCAAGGTCAAGGATCTGCCTCACGCGTGGCACGAACAGTCGCGCGATCTGCTCGGCATCGTGCCCGACGGCGACGCGAACGGCGTGCTGCAGGATATCCACTGGTCGGGCGGTTCGATCGGGTACTTCCCGACCTACGCGCTCGGAAACGTCTACGGGCTGCAGTTCACCGCGAAGCTCCGGGAGGAGATGCCCGATCTGGACACGAAGGTACGCCACGGCGAGTTCGCTCCGATCAAGGCGTGGCTGGACACGAATGTGCACGCGCACGGGCGCAGCCGCACGCCGCAGGAGCTCTGCCGGCAGATCACCGGCAGCCCGATGTCCGCAGAGCCGTTCGTGAACTATCTGAAGACGAAGTACCGCGACATCTACGACCTGTAGCGATGTCGTACCTGGGCTTCCTGGCGCGGCATCCGCACTTCTGGGGGCTGGTTGTCGGACTCTGCGCCGGGGGGATGGTCGCAAGCGCGACGCGCTTTCCGTCGCGTTCGCGCGATCCGCGCCGCGCCCGATCGCGGAAGGTCACCGTCGTGTCGCTCTGGGCGACGGTCGCCGTCGGCGCCACCGCTGCAGCGCTGATCCTTGTCCCCGGGCTCGGCGCGCTCGCGCGCGCGAACCTCGTTTTTGCATCGATAGTCGGCGGCGTCGCGTTTGCGGCGCTGCGCTTCCCGCGTGCGGTAGGGATTCCGGTCGTCGTCATCGTCGGGATTCTGTGCGTCGCCGGGGCGTCTATCGTCGCGCAGTGGCAGGCGGTCCGCTCGCCGGTTACGGTCGCGTCGCTCACGGTGCTGTCGATAGACGATGAGCGGATCGCGGTCGAAGTTGGGCGGGGTGAGCCGGGCGCGGACACGCAGATCGTTCACGTTGACCCGCCGACGCTTCGCGCGTACGCGCTTGTGATCGTCGCGTCCGACTCGCTCTTTCTGCTGGGCGCGCGTCGATTCGCGGTTTTTCTGGGACTGGCTCCCGTCGACTACGACGCGCTCGCGCCACCGGTGTGGCTGGTTGACGCCGGACTCGTGTCGGCGCGGGTCTTCGCGAGCGATCCGGTCCGTCCGAATCTCCTGCACGCGTACAACGCGGTCGTTGACGCGGAAGGCGTCTCGCTGATCCGCGTCGACCGGCGGTAAAATCGCTTACGCGGCGGCAGCGCGCCGACGATATTGGAGAGGGATGCTGATAACGCTCTATCGAACCGACGACGTCGGCCGCATCGACTACTACACGATCACCGACCGCCAGGGGCATCTCTTTGCGCCCTATTCGCTCACCGTATCGTGGGGGCGCGCGATGTCTGCGGGGCGGGAGAAGTCGTACGTGTTCGATTCGCGCGCGCAGATGGACGCGAAGCTGCGACAGCTCATCCGGACCCGCGTCTCACGCGGGTACCGTGTGCTCTACACGTTTTTCCGCAACCACGACTACGACCACCTGCGCCCGGCGCTCAAGCGGGTGAGCGTTTCGTAGCGCCGCGCGCGGGTGACACCGACGATGTGCCGCCGCGCGCGACGCCGATCGCGTCCTTCGTAAAGATCGCGAGCTTCTCCACCAGCGACACCGCGGTGAGCGCCGCGGTAGCGATCTCCAGCGCCGCGTAGACCGACGCGAACCAGTCGGGCCGATCGGGCAGCAGCCGCACGAGCGATACCGCGCTGAAGGTCATGATCGCGAAGATGCTCGCCTTGCCCAGGAAGCTCGTGCGGAACGGGAGCTTCCACTCCTGGGCGACCATCAGGATGGCCTGGCCGATCCACTGGAGCGCGAGCCGCGCAAGGATCAGGACGAACAGCCATGGCGCGAGCAGCGAATAGCTTACGAGCGCGATCGACACGATGAACACCAGCGTGTAGTCGCTGCTGCTGTCCAGGTACTTGCCGATGTGCGTGACCTGACCCGTTCGCCTGGAAATCTGCCCGTCCAGGAGGTCGGTGAGAAACACGAGCGCGGTGAGCGGGATCAGGACCGGCGCGACGTCGTAGGTACGCGCGCCCAGCACCAGCCACAGGAGCGTCGGCGCCGAGCTCAGTCGCGTTATCGACAGGACGTTCGGCAGGTTGACCCGGTCGAGTTGCCGACCGTCGCCGGTGCGGAACAGCCGCCAGAGCAGGCTCAGTACGGTCCCCACCGTCGCGTGCGCGATCGGAAGCGTGATCACGAACCAGCGGTGGTTGCCGAGGTCGATGCGGTACACCACGACGACGAGCACCGTGATCGCGACCTGCGCGCAAAACAGCAGCGCGACTGTGACCCAGATCCTTCTGATGATCGCGCGCGTCGCCATGGCGACACTCTAGATGCTGATCCCCTGGGTGTCAACGCGATGCGGGCGGTTCGACCGCCGGGTCGGCGCGGATGATCTGGTCCCAGTCGTAGCACGGCGCGACGCGCTCACCCGGCTGCAGGGTCAGGAACTCGTCAGGACTCCAGTCGCCGTCGGTCATCTTGCGGAAGAGTCTGATGTCACCGGAGATGTGCAGGAAGGTCTTGCCGTCCGCCTCGGCCTGTTCTCTGAAGCGTTCGGCGTAGCCGAGGTGCGCGAACTCGGGCGAGTCGACGAACACGACCGTGTCGTCCTGACCCGCGTGACTGGTCGCCGACAGCGTCTCCATGATGTAGCGCGCGTTCTCTTCGCCGTAGAGCTCGACGTACTCCTCGTAGCTCTTGTCGGTGCCCAGCGTCTGGCCGAGCGTCGATTCGCGCAGATACGAGTCGCCCTCTCCGCGCTCGTAGTAGCCGGGAGAGCTGAACGGCCGGCTCGGGTGATCCTCGAAGTGCTCGCGGTAGCGTTGCCGCGATCCAAGGAAGAGCGTGCAGCAGTCGTGCGCGCGCGGCACGACCAGCGGCACGCGGGTGGTCGCGAGGCCCGCAGTCGCGTTTCCGCACAGCCCGAAGCCCAGGAGGATCGCGTCGTACGGCCGCGCCGCCTCCGCGTCGTCAATCAGTTGCTGGACGATGCCGCGAAGCACGTCGCTACGGTCGTGCGCGGCCTTGTCGGTGAACGCGACGTCGATCGTGTGCGCCGACAGCGACGCGCAGTAACTCACTTCTCGTGCGAACACCTCGCACGCGATCAGTTTCAGGAGCATCGTTCCTTGTAGCACGCTCGCCTGCGGATGCTCAAGGCAGGGGCGCCGCTGCGGTCAGTAGACCACCGGCTCCGCGTCCAGGTCGCGCCAGATGTACCACGTCGCGACCGTGCGCCACGGCCGCCACTGTTCGGCGTGCTCGCCCAGGCGTGCGGCGCGGTCGGGGAGGGTCGCGATCTGTGTCCATCCGTAGATCCGCGCCGCAGCGTTTACCAGTCCGATGTCGCCGAGCGGCAGCACGTCGGGGCGGTGGAGGTGGAAGATCAGCACCATCTGCGCGGTCCACGGCCCGACGCCGCGCAGCGCGGTCAGCTCCGATGCGACGCGCGCGTCGTCCATCGCGATCCACGCGTCGGCGTCGACCGACCCGTCGGCGAACGCGCGCGCGATTCCGGCGACGTACTCGGCCTTCCGGTTCGACAGCCCGACGGATCGCAGCTCATCGTGCGATGCTGAGGCGACCGCGCGCGGCGACAGGTCGGGGAGAAGGGTCGTGAGGCGTCGCCAGATGCTCGCAGCCGCCGACACCGATATCTGCTGCCCGACGATCGCGTTGAGGATGGTCCGGAATCCGTCACCGCTCCCGCTGAGCACGTCGGCGCGGTGCCGCGCGATCAGCCGCGCCAGAGTCGGGTCGTTCGACGCGAGCTCTGCGCACGCGTCGGGCCAGTAGGGTGGTTCGGGAGGCCTCTGCGTGGAA
>SKVA01000346.1 GCA_007129695.1 Spirochaetaceae bacterium
AATCACTTCGCCTGGATGTGGAGGGTTGTGCATTAGCATGGTGACACCTCAATGATAGTCTTCATAGTTCACGACCTCGGCATCCGGGCCATCGAAGCGAAAGGTGACGCGCCAGTTTCCACTGACATCTACAGCCCACGTGGCGGCTCGATCTCCCTTCAACTCGTGTAGCCGAAGGCCGGGAAGCCTCATGTCCTGCGGCCCCCTCGCAGCATGGAGCCGACCGAGTATGAGACGGAGTCTTTTCGCATGGGACCCTTGGATTCCGGAAACACTCCCGGTCTCGAAGAAGAGCCTGAGGCCTCTATGCTTGAAGCTCAGAATCACATGGTATAGCGTAACGCGTGAGGTTACAGGTGTCAACAGCCCGGTCTCGACCGCGCTGTCAACCCGCCGTCGTAGGCGGACCGCTCGAACTGCAAGGAATGCACGCGACGGAACTGCCCCAACCGGCGCGCAAAGACGCTTGGCGGGGCTCGCGCCCAATGGTACGATCGGTCGAGGCGGAACCATGGTGCACGACCATACATTACTGACGGGAACGTGGACCGAAACGGCGGTGGGGGCGTAGCGTGGCGGGGTACATCGGCATCGACATTGGTGGCACGAAGATCGCGGTGAGCCTCTGGGAAACCGGCATCGCTGCCGCGCCCGCGGAACCACGAATGCACGCGCGTACCGAGTTCGCGACACGGAGCGTCGACGGTCCGGTTGCCGCGGTCGACCGGTTGATCGGCGTGTGCAGGTCGTACGTCGAAGAAGCGGCGGCGATCGACGGCGCGGTCCGAGCGATCGGCGTCAGTTGCGGAGGGCCTCTCGACCGCGACACGGGCGTGATTCACTCGCCGCCGAACCTCCCGGGGTGGGATTCGGTGCCGATCGTTGCGAAACTCGAGGACGCGCTCGGACTGCCTGTGGCGCTCGATAACGACGCGAACGCGGGCGCGCTCGCGGAGCATCGATACGGTGCGGCGCGCGGATTCGACAACGTCGTATTCCTGACCTTCGGGACCGGGCTCGGCGCGGGCCTCATCCTGAACGGACGGCTCTACCCCGGAGCGAACGGCATGGCGGGTGAGATCGGCCACGTTCGACTCGAACAGACCGGCCCCGTCGGGTACGGCAAGAACGGTTCGGCGGAGGGGTTCTGCAGCGGTAGCGGGATCGCGCTCCTCGGCCGGGAAGCGGCCACCGCCGCGTTCGCCGAAGGACGGAGCGTCGCCTACTGCACGGGTCCGCACGCGCTCGACGACGTCGACGCGGCCTCGATCGCGGATGCCGCGCGGGGTGGTGACTCGGCTGCGATCGCGGTGTACACGCAGAGCGGCCGACAGCTCGGTCGGGTCCTCGCGATCCTCATCGATATACTCAATCCAGAGGTGATCGTAATCGGGAGCGTGTTCGTTCGTGCGCACGACCTTCTGTGGCCCGAAGCCGAGGCGGTCCTCCGCGCAGAGAGCCTTGCGCAGGCGAACCGGGCGTGCCGGGTTGTGCCTGCCGCGCTTGGCGATCGCATCGGAGACTATGCCGCGTTGGCGGTAGCGCTCGGTGGGTACCCTTCGAGCGAGGGTGCGGTCACGATGGGTACGGCGGAGTCGAGCCACGCCGTGGAGACGCGCCTGTGACCGGCGACGCACCGAGCCTCCTTTCGGAGCTGATCGAACGCTATCCGCTCCTGTCCGGCGTTCGCGGGGATATCGAGCGCGCGTACGAAACGCTCCTGACCGCGTACCGCGCGGGAGCCAAGGTGCTCGTCTGCGGCAACGGTGGGAGCGCAGCCGATGCCGACCACATCGTCGGGGAGCTCATGAAGGGTTTCCACCTACTCCGACCGCTCCCCGAGTCCGACCGCGCGCGGATCGACGCGTCGCTCGCCCCGGGTGAGCGATCGTTCGCCGATCGACTGCAACGGGCCATTCCCGCGATCTGCCTGTCGAGCCATGCGGCGCTCACCAGCGCGTTCGCCAACGACGTTTCGCCGGAGCTCGTCTTTGCGCAGCAGGTGTACGGGTACGGGCGTCCGGGCGACGTCGTGTGGGGCCTGAGCACCAGCGGGAACTCCGCAAACATCGTCACCGCGATCCAAACCGCGAGAGCACTCGGCCTTGCCACGCTCGCCCTCACCGGGGGCGACGGAGGTCGCCTTGCACGGCTTGCCGATGTGTGCGTGATCGTTCCCGCGTCCCGTACCGACTTCATCCAGGAGCTTCACCTCCCGATCTACCACGCGATCTGCGCGATGCTCGAGGCGGAGGTGTTCGGGGCGTGATCGCGCCCCCACGCCTACAGCAGCTGGCCGGTCGCGGTGATGATCGCGACAGCGCGGGCCATGATCGCCATCTTGATACCGGGCTGGCGGTCGGAGTAGCCGGCCTTCCCGGCCGACTCCTGCATGAAGCGCCTGAAGCGGTAGACGACGTCTCCCGCGGCCAGAAGCGACGCGAACGCGATGAGCGTCCCAGTCGCGGGGGCACAGCTCGTCGGTTTGGAGCGCGTCGAGCGTCCGGATACGGTCGCGGCCTTCTAAAAACCGGGGGATCTATCTCCAACGGTGATCATAGTTCCTGCTGTTATATGTTTGGCATGAGAACAGATTTCGGACTTCGGCACACATGATCAAGTAGGTAGGCGTAGCCGCCGGGCCGGTGCTTCATATCATGCTATGAGGTGACCTAAGCCGCTGCCCGAGCCGGGTCTGTTCGAAGATCCT
>SKVA01000348.1 GCA_007129695.1 Spirochaetaceae bacterium
CCTTGATGCTCTGCGGCCGTGGCGACACCGCGTACTCGTACGCGTCGACGCTCTTGTCGAACGGGTAGCGGTCGGTCACGAGCGGATCCAGGTCGATCGCGCCGGCGCCCATAAGCGCGAGCGCGCGCGGGTAGACGTGCGCGTAGCGGAAGATCGTTTCCATGCGGACCTCGCGCGCCTGTGCCCCGACCACGTCGAAAGCGACCGGCTCGACCGGCATGCCGATCGCGACAACAGTCCCCCCGGGACGGATCAACGGCAGCGCCGCGTTGAGCGCGTCGGGTGCACCGCTCGCCTCGAACACGATGTCGACTCCCCACCCGTCGGTGAGTTCGTGAACGACCGTCACCGGGTCGCTCCGGGTGGAGTTGACCGTCGTCACCGCGCCCAGGCCGCCGGCAATCATGAGCTTCGGATCCTTGATGTCGATCGCGATGACCCGGCTGCACCCTCCGGCGAGCGCCGCCATGATCGTCACCAACCCGATCGTTCCCGCGCCGATCACCGCGGCCACGTCGCCGGGCGCTATGCCGGCCTTCGTTGCCGCGTGCATCCCGACCGCGAGCGGTTCGACCATCGCGCCCGCCGCGAAGCTGACGTTATCGGGGAGCTTGAACGTGAAGCTCTCCGGGTGTACGACCGTCGGTCGCGTCACGCCGTGAACCGGCGGCGTCGCCCAGAACGACACGTCGGGGTCCAGGTTGTAGATGCCGAGCCGCGTCGCGCGTCCGTGCGGGTTCGGCACCCCCGGCTCCATGCAGACTCGGTCCCCGGGCCTGAGCGTCTTCACGTCGCGCCCCGTCTCCACGACGACCCCGCTCGCCTCATGGCCCAAAATCATCGGCTCGCGCACGACGAACGGCCCGATCGCGCCGTGCGTGAAGTAGTGCACGTCGCTCCCGCATACTCCGACGCTGCGAAGCGCGATTCTCACGTCGTTCGCTCCGAGCGTCTCTTCGATCGCGATGTCGCGAATGCGCAGCTGATCCTTCTGTTCCAGTACGAGTGCTTCCATGCGCCCATGGTACCACACCGCTCTCCGCTCGGGTATACTTTCGTCGATGATCGCTACCCGACGAACCAGCCCCGTGCACTTCGTGGTTCTGGTTGTCCCGCTTATCTTCGCGGTCGGCTGCGCGACGGTGCGGTCGCCGCTCGAACTGCCTGAGCCGGAGCCGCAGGCGTCCTCGCTGCTGCTCATATCGCACGGCTACGGCAACAATCCGTCGCACTGGCCGGCGCGTCTTATCGCGCAAATCCGCGAATACGGCGTCGACGACGGCTGGCAGCTTTACGCGCACGACTGGTCGGAGAACTCGCTTCGTGCGCTGTCCGCATCGCGCGCCGGCTACCGGATCGGACGGCACTTCGGCCGGGTGCTCGCAGACCACCATGACTACGAGGTGATTCATCTGCTCGGTCACAGCCTCGGCGCGTTCGTGATGCAGGGGCTCGTCGACGCGTACCGCAGCGCCGGCGGCACCGCGACGATCCAGATGACGTTCCTCGATCCCTTCCTGTTGCGAGGCTGGTTCGGGATAGGGTGGGGCGTACGCAATTTCGGGCGCGGCGCCGATTTCGCCGAAAACTACGTCGTGATCGGCGACCGGGTTCGCGCGACCAACCGCTATCTCAGGCGCGCGCACAACTTTGACATCACCGGTCTGGTACCTGAGGCGATGTGGGAGGATCAATGGGGCGCGCACTGGTGGGGGGTCGAGTTCTACCGCCAGTCGGTTGCCGCCGAGCACCCCGGGTTCTCGCTCGCGCCGGCGGCGGCCGCAGCAGCGGTCGCCCCGGCGCCCGCGATCCCCGATCACGATGCGTTCTCGCGCGGCGGCGTGACACGCCTAACCCGGCGCGCCGACGGGAGTGTTGACTGGTAAGCCGTACTGCGGGCCGACCGGGAGGTCGGCGCCGCGTTCCATTCCGCGCACGAGCGATCCGATCCAGCGCGACGCGTCGCCTGGGTTGATCGCGCGTCGGTTCGCGACGACCGTGAGCGACAGGATCTGGCGCGGCTCGATCCGGCCGTTCAGTACGACGCCCTGATTCGCCACCGCGCCGATTCCGATACACGGCGCGCCGATCGCGCGCGGGATGAACCAGCCACGAATCCTGCCACCCATTCCGCCCGCGGTGATGATGACGTGTCGCATCCGCGTTCCCGACGCGCGATCGACGACGAACGTGCGCGACAGCGCGGCGTGGCACGCGCGGTCGGCGGCGCGCCGCACGATGCGCCGCGAGACGCGTCGGCGCAAAGCGCCGGGAAGCATGCGAAGGAACGCCTCCCTCATGAGCCGTCCGGGACCCGGGCGCAGCTCCCGCAGCAGGTCGGTCGACCCGACCTGCGACGCGCGGATACGACCGATCTCGCGCTCGATGTCGGCGACCGTACGCGCCTGGGCGCCGTCGATCCGGAACGGGACGGTGACGCCGTCGCCGTCGACGTTACGCTCGATCATCAGCGTGACCGTCGCGGGGTGCGGCGCGTCGGCGACGACCCGCTTCGCGATCCAGGATACGAGCGACAGCGGGACGCGCGCGTTCCGGCTCGAATGCCGAAGCGCCCTCCGGGCGCGCGTGACGTCCACCTCCAACAGCGTCACGACGCGTGCGTCGCGATGCGCGCGCCGGTCGAGCTCGACGCTCGTGTATCTGGCGATCTGTTGACGTACCTCGATCGCGGCCTGTCCCATGCTCGTC
>SKVA01000272.1 GCA_007129695.1 Spirochaetaceae bacterium
AGCTCGATCTTGGCCTGCTCCGGTTCGCGCGGGAGCCTGATCACGATGCCGACGACCACGCAGAGCGCCGACACCAGCATCACGCCGACGCCAAGCCCGAAGCGACTGCTCAGCACCCCAAGGAGAAGCGCGATGACCGCCGCGAACAGCGTCTCCGCCTGCGATTCGACCGAAAGCGCAGACGCGAGCGACTCCGGGTTCATTCGCTCGCTGACGTACGTGATCCCCATCGGCTTCCGCAGGTTTTCGAGCACGTAGACGCCGACGTAAAGGAACACCGCGACGACGGGGATCCCGACCGCCTGAAACACACCGGCGAACAGACCAAACCCGACGCCGACGAGGAGCGTGATGTTCAGCGGTCGCGCAAGCCCGCTCCACCGATCGGCGAAATCACCCGAACGACTCGACGCGACCGCCGTCCCCGCGTAGAGCACCGAATAGACGACCCCGGTCAGTAGCGCGGTCCGTTCCTGATTCGCGAGCGACACCATGATAGGGAGCGTCAGCGCGAGCGCACGAAGGATCGGCTGCAGGTAGTCCTTGCACGCCTTATAGTATCCGCTGTAGAGCGCCTGGTGCGATATCGCGCGGAGCGCCGCCGGGTTCTTCATGCTCGCGACAAGCGACCGGATCACGCCGGCAAACTCGTCGCGCACTGTCTTCGTGCTCGTATGCCTCGGCCCGTCCAGATTGGCCGGGTAGGTCATGATCAGGATCATGTCGAGCACGTACGGAATGATCGTGAACAGGAAGATCGGCGCGTACGACCGGTGCCAGAAGACGAGCCCGGCGGCGATGAGCGCGGATACGGCTGCGCCGCGCTGCGACCACGCGCGCGTGTGACCGTAGTAGTGCGTGCGCAGGTGGCTCCAGCCGTGCGCGCCAAGATAGTCGAAGATCATCGCCTTGTGCGTGCCGGTACGAAACGCGTCGCCAAACGCGTAGAGCGCCATCGCGGCGAAGAGCACCCAGAAGTCCGCGGCCGCGTAGAAGACCAGAAACGACGCGATGTACGCGACGAACGACGCGATCATCGTCATTCGCCGGCCGAGCGTATCGGCGAGAAGCCCCGACGGGATCTCCATCACGTTGATGAACACCTCGCGCGCGGCGTACAGCGCGCCGATCTGCGCGTACGACAGCCCCTTCTCCAGGAAGAAGAGCATCAGAAACGGCTCGTAGAACCGGAGGTTCTTCAGAAACCCGTACGCGCAGAACTTGTAGTACTGGAGATTGCGCCGGAACGTCGCATCGCCTGAACCGGGCTCGGTCATCGGTATCCCCTCTTCGCTCATCGTATCACAGCTGACGCCCCGTGCGCGATGTGGTACAAAGCCGCATGCGACGGAACGCGATCGACTCAGTGTACGAGCTCATCACCGATGAGGGCGAACAGCGCGCGTGCGACGCGATTCCGGATGAGGCGTGCGAGGTCGTTCCGCGCAACTTCCTGCGCAACGTCGCAAACGGCGCGTGCACGAAGCTCGCGGAGCAGCTCGTGAGCCCCGGGACGACGCTTCCGTGGATCTTCACGACGCTCGGGGTGCCCGGCGCGTTCGCCGGCGCGCTCGTTCCGGTCAAGGACGCGGGATCGCTGTTGCCGCAGCTGTTGGTATCGGCACGGATCAGATCGTACCCGGTTCGCAAGTGGTTCTGGGTCATCCCGGCGCTCGTACAGGCCGCGACGTTGGTCGCGATGGCGTTTGCCGTGCTGTCGCTGTCGGGGGTCGCCGCAGGCGTCGCGGTCTTGGGCCTGGTCGCGCTGTTCAACGTCGCGAGCGGCGTCGCGAGCCTGTCGTTCAAGGACGTCGTCGCGAAGACGATCCCGAAGGGCAAGCGCGGGCAGATGCTCGCGCTGCGATCGAGCATCGGCGGCGCGCTCACGTTGGGCGCAGGGATCTGGATGTTCACGATCGTTCGGTCCGACGACGGCGCGCAGAGCTACTTCTGGCTCATTGCAGCGGCTGCGGCGCTCTGGGTCGCCGCGGCGGCGCTGTTCGCGCGGATACGCGAACCGGCAGGAGCGACCGAAGGAGGCCGCACGCCGCTCGCCGAGATCCGCCAGGCGTGGGGCTTCTTCCGCAGCGACGCGAACCTGCGCCGCTTCATCTTCACGCGCGGGCTCCTGATGGCGATCCCGCTCGCGCAGCCGTTCTTCATCGTGTTGGGGCGCGGTCAGATCGGCGACGACGCGTCGTCGCTCGGCATCGTGGTTGTTGCGGCGGGCATCGCGAACGTGGTCAGCAGCCCGTTCTGGGGCCGGTTCAGCGACCGGTCGAGCCGGTTGATGATGATCGCGGTCGCTCTGCTGGGTATCGTGAACATCGCTCTGATGCTGAGCTTCCCACTCTGGCCCGACGCTATCCGCACCGTCTTCGGATTCTCGGTCCTGCTGATGATCCAGGTGATCGCGCACGCGGGGGCCCGCCTGAGCCGCAAGACGTATCTGCTCGACTTCGCCCCCGAAAAGGAGCGCCCGCTCTACGTGTCGCTGTCCAATACGATGATCGGGACGTTCACGCTCGTCGCGGCGGGGGTCGGCACGATCGCGACGATCTGGAGTGTCGAAGCGATGCTCATTACGTACGCGGTGCTGCTGGCCGGAGCGGCGCTCCTGGGAACGAGACTGCGCGAGACTTAGAACGCCATCCGCGCCCAACCCGGCTCCCGGTCGGGATCGAGGCCGAGCATG
>SKVA01000533.1 GCA_007129695.1 Spirochaetaceae bacterium
AGCTCTTCTTTCTGCAACTCCAGGTCGGCATGCGCGCAGCCGAGCGGCGATCGTCTCGAAGACCCGCAACGCTGCTTCCGCAGGGCTACCGCGAACGGCTTCTCGCGTCGCTGCCGTTCGCGCTGACCGACGACCAGCACCTGGTCTTGCAGGAGATCGGTAGGGATCTGGAGGCCGACGCGCCGATGGCTCGACTGCTCCAGGGCGACGTCGGGTCGGGCAAGACGGTCGTCGCGCTCGCGTCGGCACTGGCGGTCATCGAATCTGGGCGTCAGGTGGCGCTCGTCGCCCCGACCGAACTCCTTGCTCGGCAGCACGCGCAGACTGCCGCAGAGCTATTCGACCGGGCAGCGCTGCCGGTGAACGTCGGGTACCTGGCCGGGACGATCCCTCCGTCGGCGCGCCAGACGCTCCTCCACGCGATCGGGTCCGGGGGGGTCGACCTGGTAATCGGTACGCACGCGGTATTCACGAGCGCGGTGTCGTTTCGGAATCTCCAGTACGCTATCGTCGACGAGCAGCACCGCTTCGGCGTGCTGCAGCGGCTGTCGCTGTTCGGCAAGGGCCGCCGACCCGACGTGCTGTCGATGACCGCTACGCCGATCCCGCGAACACTCGCGCTGACGGTGTTCGGTGACATGGACGTGAGCTCGATCCGCACGCTTCCCCCCGGGCGACGCACGATCGAAACGCACCTTGCACGGATCGGAAACGAGCAGAAGGTCTACGACTTCGTGACCCGGGAGCTGAGAGGCGGGCGGCAGGCGTACTTCGTCTACCCGATGATCGACGACTCGGGGGTGATGTCGCTCAAGGATGCCGAATCGATGCACGAACACCTGGCCAGGCGCGTCTTTCCCGACTTCAGCGTCGGGCTGGCGCATTCGCGAATGGACGACAAGACCAAGCGCGGTGCGATGGACGCGTTCCGCCGCGGAGAGATCGACGTGCTTGTCGCGACCAGCGTCGTCGAAGTCGGGGTCGATGTCGCGAACGCAACGTGCATGGTGATCGAACACGCCGAACGATTCGGGCTCGCCGCGCTTCACCAGCTACGTGGACGC
Source organism: Spirochaetaceae bacterium (assembly GCA_007129695.1). GTDB lineage: Bacteria > Spirochaetota > Spirochaetia > DSM-27196 > SLST01 > SLST01. Next base: position 1,065 of record SKVA01000533.1, read on the forward strand.
GTCGGGCGCGGGCCGCACCCGAGCTACTGCTTTCTGGTCTACGCGGAAGAACTCACCGATACCGCACGCCAGCGACTGAAGGTCATCCACGGCACGACCGACGGGTTCGAAATCGCGGAGGAAGACCTCAAGATCCGTGGGCCGGGAGATATTGCCGGCATCCAGCAGGCCGGCTACCTGCGGTTTCGGATCGCCGACCTGGGCCGCGATATGGACGTGATGAACCAGGCCCGCTCCGACGCGTTCGAGCTGCTCGAGCGCGACCCGACGCTCACCGACCCCGCGCACCGCTCGCTGCGCGACGCGCTCGACGCGGCGACCGCCGCACGACGGTCGACGCCGTTCGCGTTCGCTGACGATACCCTCGGCGACGACACCCTCGGCGAGGGTACGCCGGTGGAGACCGGGTGATGCGTATCACCGGAGGAACGCTCGCGGGCCGCACAGTACGGGTGCCCCCCGGCGTGATCAGACCAGCGATGGACCGGATGCGCGAGTCGTTCTTCTCGATCCTGGGGCCGCTTGACGGGATGTCGTTTCTGGACCTCTTCAGCGGGTCGGGGATCATCGCGCTGGAAGCGATCTCGCGTGGCGCCCGGCCGGTCACGCTGGTAGAACGCGATCGCGGCAAGCGGCGCGTGATCGCGGGGAATCTGGAAATCGCGCCGTTCGCACCACGAGTCGTCATCGCGCCAGTGGAAGCGTTCATCGCGCGCGAACGATTCCCGTACGATGTCGTGTTCCTGGATCCCCCGTTCGACTATCGGCACAAGGCCGATCTACTCGGTCGGATCGCGCGCGGACCGCTCCTGGCATCCAACGCTCGCATGCTGATCCACTACCCCGACTCGGACACGCTTCCCGACGCGGTCGGCGCGGTGACGATGGAAGACGAGCGCGCGTACGGACGCAGCACGCTGCGGATCTACCGGAGAACCGTCGATCCGCCAACGCCCGGCGAATCGTAGCGGCCACGGGCTGTCGGACGCCCGCCTTTTCGCTATACTTGCGTCCGGAGGATCGGCTTGCCGGCACGAGATCTACGGATACCACAGGGAACCGAGGCGTTCTATCTCGAGGCAGCGTACGTCCACCGACGGCTCGTGCGAGCATTCGAGGACGTATGCGACTCGTGGGCGTACTTTCCGGTGCATACTCCGGTCTACGACTACTACGAGGCGTATCGTGATCTGGTGGACCACGAGTGGGACTCGCAGAGTTACCGACTGGTCGACCGCAGCGGGGAACTGCTCGTGCTTCGCTCCGACGTTACGCTCTTCCTCGCGCGTCAGATGGCGCTCGTGCTTCGCCGAGAAGACCTCCCGATCCGGGTAGCCTACGCGGATACGATCCTTCGGCACGAGGAGCTCCACGATCTGTCGAAGAACGAGTTCTTCCAGGTCGGGGCCGAGCTGATCGGACCATCGGGTGCCGACGCCGATGCCGAATCGATCCTGCTGTTGTTCGACGCTCTCGACCGGTGGGGCGCTGCCGATGTAGTGGTCCACGTTGGGCACCGCGGCATCATCGGCGAGGCACGGGATGACGCCGCTCCGGCAGATTTCGCCCGGCTCGCCCAAGCCGTATCGCACCGACGGTGGGACGCGGTCGAACGGCTGCTCGCGGCGC
>SKVA01000527.1 GCA_007129695.1 Spirochaetaceae bacterium
CGACGTGAGGATCACTGTCGCTGACCCGCGCCTCCCGCGTCAGATGGTGCATCTCATGCACCCCTTCTGCGCGTTCACCGCTCTCTGCAAGCAGGTAGCCCCGCAGCGCGCGAATCAGGTGCTCGAGAACGCGCGCCCCTGATACGACGCCCACCGCGTGGTCTTCAAGGCTGGCAAATCCGGTATCCCACGAAATCGATTCGAGCTGTCCTGGGACGTGGGTAAGCAGTTCGCGCGCCCGATCGAGCGCCGCGATCGCAGCGCGGTACTCGCCAAGGCGGTGTCGCGCCTCTGCAACAAAGAACAGGCTCTCAGGGTTCTCACCACGACTCTCGAGTGCCTCGATCGCACGTTTGGGATGCCCGTTGTACACGTGAGCGCGTGCGAGCCAGCGCTCCATCACCCGTTCACCGCTGGTGCTCCCGATGACTCGCGAACGCGCCCTGCCGATCGAAAACGCGTCCAGGGCAGCCTCGTACCGTCCGAGTTCGAAGAGCACCCTCCCTCGCGCAAGGTCGCTCCACAGTTGCACTTCACGCATACCCGTGTCCCCCGCAAGCCGCTCGAGCGCAGTCGCGTGGTCGAGCACGCGTGACAGGTTGCCGTGGATATACTCGCACAGCAGCACCAGCCGAGCCGCGCGAACGCGCTCGAGCAGATCGCCACTGTCGTTTGCGAGCCTGCTTGCCATCTGGAAGTACTCGCGCGCCTCCAGGACTTCTTCCTGTCCGATCAGTACCAGACCCAGATCCAGGTTGGCCCGCGCAAGCCCGACTGCATCGTCGGACTCCTGGTACTCGACGATCGCGCGTTTCAGGAGCGTGACCGTCTCGCGCGACGGACGGTCGCGGAAGCTCAGTCGCGCGCGTTCGAGCGTCAGATCCGCGGCACCGACAACGTTTGCGGTCGCATCGAGCGATGCCCGCACCCGCAATGCCGCCTGCGTGTTGCCCTGCAGATTTGCGAGTCGCAACCGGCCCGCTGCGATCGCAGTCTGCATTCTGGTCCTGGCACTCGGCGCGAAACCGACCGGTGGCACCGCATCGTAGAGCAGTCGATGCGCGTCATGGAAGCTTCTCTGGTCGAGCAACACCTTCACGCCACGACGGTAGACGTCGGGGATCGACTGCCCGTCGTTGTGCAACTCAAGGAACCGCAACATCGCGTCGCTACACCGAGTAGAACCACGCTCCACGAAAGCAACCAGCCGGTCGCTCACCGTAGCGTAGACCGACCGGGCCGATCGACCAAGGCTGCGCTCGAGTCTCCGCTGGAGACCGGGGTATCGCGCGCGCCCGCTCACAGCGTCGACGAGCGCCAACTCTCGGAGGCGCTCCAGAACCGATGTCACACGAATCTCGTCAAACCCAAGGACCGACCATACTTGCGGTAGCAGCCGCCGATCGACGAAGGGAGCGATGTAGGTCACGGCAAGCAGGATCTCCTGGACGTCGCTGTCGAGCGACTCCACGACACGCCAGGCCAGGTCGTCGGCGCCGGTCTCTGCCAGTTCGTCGTCGGAAAGCTGCTCCCAGTGCGACGCACCGAGCAGGTAGTGCATGATTCCATCGCAGCGGGACTGCGACAACCGTACGAGTCTACGCCAGTTCAGATTCCGGCGGGTCGCGTCGTCGGTCCGGCACGTAACGATGTCGCGGATGCGCGTTACACCGGGGGCAGAGAAGCGGAGTTTGCGGGCTACCGACAGCAGCGACGTCAGCCCGGCCGTACTCTGCGCGGTGGCCAAGAAGACAGCCCCGTCGTCACCGAGTCCGGCCGCCTGACCGACGAGCCGAGACAGCATCTCAACCGACGCCTTCGGCCAGTGGTCTATGTCGATGCACAAGACCACGGGCACCAGGGTCGACGCGACAAGTCGCCGCGCGTACGCACGCAGGTAGAGATCGAGCGCAACGAACAGATCGGTCGCGAGATCGTCCGGCAACGCCGGCATTCCGGGCTGCAGCATCGCCTCCACGATTCCGGCTCGACCGTCCCAGACCGCGGCTTCGGTACCGCTGAGCCAGTGCCGCGTCTGATGGACGGCGAACGCCGTCAGCATAGTCTGAAGCGGTCCGTACTGCCCGATTCCGGGCGCACCGTCGTCGCACGCGTACGCGTACGCCACAATCCGATCGACATCGGTTGGCTGCAGCGTATCGAGCGCGGTCTGAACGTTCACGCGCTGCGCGAGCGAGTCGTCGCCGACGACGATCAGCAGGCCACCGACACGGGTGTTCGGGTCGAGCGCGTCAAGGAGCGCATCGACGGTTGCGTCGTCCCTCGCGAACTCGTCGACCGAACCCTGAACCGGGCCGGAGCCGTCGACACGGCCAAGCACGCACCGTGCAGCCGCTGAGCCAACCGTGACTTCCTCGATCCGCAGATGGTGGTCGAGCAGACCCGCAGCCGGTTCACTGATCCACACGACGTTGTCACGATCGACCGTGAGCAGGCGATTGCGCAGTTGATCGGCAGCCGCGGCAGCCGGACCGGGCACATAGTCGACGAACATCGACCACCCCGACAACTCTCCGTCGCGCGTCGACAGGATGCTCTGAACGTGCATTACGCTCGAAACGACTCCATCATGATCGTGAGACTCTGACCGGTCAAACGAGAACAACCAGAGCGATGGTCCGTCATCGTAGTACGACCCGCCCTCCACCTCTACCGCCGCAACCACCTGGCGGCGCAGGTCGTCGACAAGCGACGGCGACAGGCGTACAAGCTGCTTGAGACCGTGGATTTCAACTGCGATTCTATACATGTGCCCTCCCTATACTCATCGCCACATTCGGGAGGGCTTTCAACACTCGACACCCGATTTCTACAGCTCGTCCCGTGCCAGGTTCCGCGGGTCGGCAACTCCCGCCGAATCAACGTCGCCCCGGTAGTCGGAGCCGTAGAGATGGATGAACAGACGCTCCATGTCGTCAGGGTCGAGCTCGATGAACTGAATCGCAAGGTACACCCGGTCAGCGTCGTTCCACTTGCGCATGACCCGCCCACGCGTCGGTATCGTCGTGTCGGAGAGCCTGATTCTCAGGTCAAGATCGCTGTACAGCAGGATTTCCGGACCATCTTCGGGCAGCCCGAATAACACCCCCGATCCTGAGATGTCGATCAGCTCGGCTCCCGCGAACTCTGCCGTCTGCGGTTCGGACTTGAAGTACCCATTGATCTTGAGCGAGTACGCGAAGATCCGGGCGAACTGCAGGACGAAGTCGAACACTCCAGGATCGAAGCGCGTCCTCTCGTTCCCGGTCCGGATCAGGTAGAGATACCCTACCACGTACTGCCGGTAGAGAATAGGGCAGTAGAGCTCGTGCGACAGCCCACGTTCCTGGTTCGCCTCGACCAGCGACCCGATCTTCTCCAGTACCGAAAACAGGTCTGCGCCGCCCCCGGTTTCGATCGCGATGATCTCATCCTGCGTCAGCAGTCGATCCCGGGTATCCTGCGACCGGATATGCGATTCGCCGCCGTACAGCGGCAGCACAAGGATCTTGCCCGACTTCGCGACTATCAGCTCCTGGAAGGTCGTGGGCCTGCGCTCGCGGAACATCACGATCTTGTTCTCCGTTGCGAACTCCACCGCGCGTTCACGAAACGTCGTCAATAACTCGGTGATCCGCGCAGGGTCAAACCCCGGGTCGGCCCCGGGATCTTCGGCAGGCTCGTACTGGTCGGAGTCCGGATAGTCGAGATGAACCGTCCGCCCCTTATGGAGGAACGAGACCCGCACGTCCTTGGGAGCCTTGATGCGCTCGAACGCTCGGGCAAGGTCACGGAAGAGCTCTGACGGCTGAGCGATTTCGGCCACTTCGTCGGATCGACTGATCACCGTGCTGGTGAACGTCATCGGGTTGTTGCGAAACCGGAAGAAGGCGGTGATCTGACCGAGCGTATCGGGGAACACATCGTCGGTCAGACGCAGCCAGATCCGTTCCTCATCGAGCTTTTCGATGAACGCCTGCAGCCGCTCGGCACCCAGATGCACCTCCACGGGGATCCGCTGGTCACGAACGTTGTTCAGCACGAACTCTTTTTCGATCCGTTTGATCTCGGTCGCCACTCACAGCCCTCCGTGGTCGGCGCCGGGTCGGTACGGCGCGCTCATAGTGCGGTCATCTGCAACCTGGATATCGGAAGTATACCACTCGCCGTCAGCCGCTCCTATGATCAGCTCACCCGCGTAACCACCGGTGTGCTCCAGAACCCGAAATGGCACCGAAAACTCACCCCCTGCAAGCCTGCGAGGCGTGCCGATCCGGATCTCGATCCCGCCGCGATCGGCCGCGATCAGCGCGACGGAAGTCCGCAGATCGTCGGCAACTGTGGATGCCCCGGGAGATCGAAAGGACACCGGTGCGTAGGTGGTAGCATCGCCGGCGGTGCCGGAGTTGCCCGCGACTATCGCGTCCAGTACGTCTTGGGCAACCTCGCGCGCGCGTCGGGCGGGGCCTTCGAACGCGGCAAGCCGACCGATCACAAAGTCGGCCGGGTACGCCGGCAGACTCTGTCGCCGCAGCGCGGCAAACGCGGACGCGCGGGGATCGATCGGCGCAACCGGTCCGCGCGGAACGCGCGCGCGTCCCGCCTCGGTGAGGACCATTCGCGTATCGGCTGCGGCTACCATGGGCGAACTCTCATCTTCGCCGGCAGGAACCGGAGGCGCCGGTGCGTCACGGTCGACCGATCGGGCGCACGCTGCGAAGAACAGCAGCGACAACGCCACAAGCCAGAGAGCAAAGACGAATCTCCTGTGGGCCGGGTGCGACAGTGGACTCACGGTTGGCGTTACTATAGAGTTGCCCGCGATGCGTGTAAAGGAACGCGTGCGGTGGCACCTTGACCACGACTACAGAAACCCGATTCGCGACCCGCTCTGGAGCCATATCCACCTCTCCGACGGTCTGCTCGCGGTAGTCGAGTCGGTTCCGTTTCAGCAGCTCGGCAGGATCAAGCAGCTCGGTCCGGCGCATCTGGTCTATCCCGGTGCCACCCACACACGCCTTGCGCACAGTCTGGGCGTCTACCACATCGCGCACCGGATGATCCGAACGCTCCTTTCCCACGACGAGTGCCCTCACCTGGACCTGGAAGCCGTCGTCGCGTATCTGTGCGCCGCCTTGCTCCACGATCTTGGACACTTCCCGTTCACGCACAGTCTCAAGGAGTTGCCGCTCGACCACCACGAAACGCTTGCAGCGCGGCTGATCGAGCAGGAACCGCTCGCGTCGTTGATCCGCGATCGCGTCGGCGTCGATCCCTCCTTTGTCGCCGCGATCATAGACGAATCGATCGACGACGATCGCGACGAAGTCGGGTTCTTTCGCACGCTCCTGTCCGGTGCTCTCGATCCCGACAAGCTCGACTACCTCAACCGTGACGCGTATTTCTGCGGCGTACCGTACGGGATGCAGGACATCGACTTCGCGCTCAGCCGCATCCGCCCCCATAGAGCTCACGGGATCATCCTCGAGCAGTCGGGGATCTCAGCGGTGGAAAACGTGCTGTTCAGCAAATACCTCATGTACCGAGCGGTGTACTGGCACCGCAACGTCCGCGTCGCCACCGCGATGATCAAGACGGGGCTTTATGCGGCGCTCGCCGAAGGACTCATCCCGCTCGACAGCCTGTACGGGCTCACCGATGAAAGCTTCTACAACGGATTCGCGTCGCGCGACGGGCGACCCTTTGAGCTCATCCGGCGCGTGCACGACCGTCAGTTGCACATCCCGGTTGCCGATGTCGAGTACATCGAATCGGAGCCAAATCACACGCGGTTGAGCGACCTTGCGTATCGTCGTGGAGTCGAGGATCGGGTCAGGTCGATGATCGGCGGTACGACCGGACGCGCACCAGACCCTGAGGACGTGATCATCGACGTGCCCGAGGCGGTCAGCTTCGAGGTTCGCTTCCCGGTGCTGTCGGGCGACCGTATCCTCGACTACCCCAACGCGGGCACCGTGTTCACGCCGCACGTCATCGGCGATTTCACCCGGACGCTCCGTCGAATCCGCCTGATGCTCAGCCCCGCCGTCGCGGATCGCTGCGTGCACCCGCAGGAACTGATCGACGCGGCGCTCGCCTCCAATTGATCATCCTGCGACCATGTACTAAACTCTCTGCAGCCCATGAAGTACTCCAGATTGATGAAGGAGCGCGTTCGTCGCGTCAATGTGATTCTCCAGGAGCTCGGCGTCCAGACGCTCGACGGCGAGTTTCTTGAGGACACGTACTCTGCCGGCTTTGAAACAGAAGACGGCTTTCAGGGCGGCATCTACATCGATCGGGAGAGCAAGTTCCTTGAACTCGCGTTCACGTTCGGCTTTTCGACGAACCTCGCCGATTTCGTTCAGAGCAAACTCGAAGAGATGCTGCACATATGCTACGAGTACGGCTGCTACAGCTCGATCCAGACGTCCGAGCGCGAGGTGACGTTTTCGGTCTTCTCAAAGATCTACTATGCTGGCCTGAACTACTATGCGCTGAAGGAAACCTTCCGCGACTACCGGGAGGCCGTCGAGTCGCTGACCGAGATCCTTGAACTGCGCACCGAGCTCGGGAAAGGGGCTAACGGTGGCACCGCATAAGGGTCTGATCATCCGCAACGCGATGGAGTCCGCCGTGATGCGGGTCGTCGATCAGATCTGCGAAGAGGACACCGCTTCGGCCGATCCAAAATATCTGACTACCGAAGAGTGCCGACTCGACGTCGCCTGCTACGTGCTGAACAGAATTCCGCAGCGCTACGTCAGCTCAGCTCGCGGCCAGGCGCACACCGAGCAGGACCTCGGTGAAGACCAGCAGCTGTTCGTTGACATCGTCACGCTCACCCACGAAGGGCTGCGTCGCGTCAGCAGCGTACGCCGGCCCTTCTACGGCAACGAAATCGCCGAGCGCGCGCACGGCGGACCACGGTACTACCTCCCGACGATTACCGGCCGGCTACTGAACGGGCTCACCTTTGACCTGATCAGCGGGATCGATGTGTCGCTCCTCGCCGACGACCGCCCGATGGATATGCTCGACCTGCGCTGGCAGAACCCGTATACGATAGACCCCGGCACCGCCGGCACCTACCTGTTCTGGCCGCTGCCCATCGTGGCCGACCGCGACGACGACCATCGAACGTTTGAACTCGAGATTCGCGTTACGAACGGTGCCTACGAAGAGTTTCACCACTTCGTCACCGTGGACGTCACGAGCACGAGCGACAGCTCCAGCCTGATTTCATCGGTCGGCGAGCTGCGAGTACCGGATCTCTATCTGCTACCGAAGTGAGCGTCCGCGTCAGAACCGTTCGCTGACGATCTGTACGTCCTGTATTCGTCCCATGCACTCCTCTTCGATGAAGTGCATCGTCTTCTGCATGATCTTTTCGCCGTGCACCCGCGAGTTCGACACGACCGCCGCACCGAGCTGGGTGAAGCCGAGGCTCTCCTGCAGGTCTACCTCGGCCACGCTGATCCGGTACCGACGGATCAGTTTGTCCTTGAGCGACTTCACGATGCGTCGCTTGTCCTTGATCGACTCGATCTCGGGCAACTCGATGATGACCTGGAGCATGGATACGATCATGGATCAATCGTCGAGCAATCCCTGCACGTCGTCCATCGACAGGTCAAAGCCGTCGGCGCTTGCGGCCGAGCGACGATCCTTCAACGGCAGGTAGTGCTCGTTATACGCTCTCGCGAGCTCGAACACCTCGTCGTCGCGGTAGAGCCGCGGCACCTTGACCTCAAGGCTGTAGTTCGCCTCGGTGATACCGCGCGTCATCACGTGCAGCGGATCGGTCACGGTTAGCGCGAAGTGCGGGCTGTAGGCGAACAGAAGCGAGCCGATCGTCACGACGATGATCGCAAAGTAGATCAGATTGCTCCGCGATTGATCGCGGTTGACCGGGCGAAGGTCGAAGAACAGACGCACATCGCCGCGTTCGGCGAATCCGTAATCGTTCGGGCCGACCTGTCGCGCGTAGTAGTCGCTGTCAAACCGGGAAAAAACAGTACGCCCTTCGCGCTGAACCGCAAGCAGGCTGCTCTCGCGCGCCGCAAGCTCACCGGCGTCGATCGGTGCTCCCCGATCGAGATCGGCCTCGACGGTCGATAGAAGCGTCGTGATCCTTGACTGGTAAGCGGTCTCAAGGCTCGGTACGTCGAACACACTGAACACGATCCCAAGAAGCATGACGGTCGCGATGAGCACCGTGACCGACAGCGTAGCAACCTTGGCGACGTGACGCTGCGCCATCGTCGAGTCGGTGTTCCGGATTCGCGCGAACACCTTGAGCAGCCGCAGCAACCGAAGTACCCGAGCTATCCGGATGGCCTTGACGACCTTCAGCACGTTCAGCAACGACGCTCTGCCGAGCGCGATCGTCGAACCGCTCCACACCGCGAGCGCCGCGGGACCCGAACTGAGCAACACCAGAGGCAGGGACGCCAGGAGGTCGATCCATCCGCGCTCGTGCCAGAAGTAGATTCCGGTTCGCCGCCTGATGAAGCTGAAGTAGAGCCGGGTCAGGAACTCGACGCTGAAAAACACGTCGAGCGCGAGTCCCACGTAGAGCAGAACCTCGCGCGGCGCCCACGCCCAGCCGGCAACGACCGCGAAATCGTCCAGAAATGTCTGGATGAGAACGAGAGCGATCGCCACCACGACAAGGTTTTCCCAGAAAGACTGCCTGTGTTCCATATTACCACCCGTTCTCCGCAGCTATCGAATAGAGCTCATCTATCATCTTGACGTCGAATCCGTAGAAGCGATAGTTGCGTCGCGCAACGCTGAGCCAGCTCTTGTCGGGCGAGTCTGCGCCCCGGTCAGCCCGCATGTTCGGCTGATACGAGCGGCAGCGCCACGACAGGATCGCCGCCATTCGCGCGGTCGCTTCAATGTACCGGTTCTCCTGAAACGACACGCTCGCGTTCGCGGCGCTGCGGATCAGTTCCTCGGGCGCGAGCGACAACGCCTCGCGCGCGGCGGCCACGACCCGCTCGGCGTACTGCGCCTGGACGACTCCCGACGCGTGTTCGGCGAGTCCCGCCGTCGCCGACGATCCACTGCAGACGATCGGCTTGAGCAGCAGCGTCGCTTCGATCATCGCCTTGATCTCTTCCCTGCCGAGCCGCAAGCGCTGCACTTTCGTGAGTTCGAAATGGGAGTAGCCCTTGCGCGCCCACATCTGATCGCAGTACCGGTCGACAAACCCGTACGACACGGCCGCGAGCGGTCCGGTCATCACCCGGCGCGCATCCATTCGGCGCAACACGCCCCGCAGATACTCCCGGATCTGATCGCGCACGCGCTCGCCACCGCTCGACTGCGGGCGAAGTAGCGCCACGAACCCGAACTGCATCCGGGCGAGGATCTCCTCAAGACGAGGCATCAGGGTAACATCAACCTCTTCGACGAGCGCCGAGAGCAGCAGCGACAGCGACTGGCTCCACGATGCCCCCGGGAAGAAACCCGGCGTCGAGAGCGTCGGTGCGAGCGCAGCGGCGTTCACGTGGAGAAACTGGATAATCTGCTCTTCACGCTGCAGCGGCGTCAGCGGCCCGAGCGCCGGGTTTGCAAGCAGCCGTGATACGAACGTGCGTGCCCTGTCGTGCTCTTTCGCCATCTCTCTTACGTGTCGGCAGGCGCGGCGGATTCCATTACGCGCGTTTACACGATGCTCCGCCCGCAATACTATACCGAGCGTGGCACCCCGCATAGCCCCCCTGGTGACGCTCCTGCTGATCGCGGTCGGCGCCACCGCTGAGATCGCTCAACCACCCTACCTGGAAGAAGCCCCGGAGTCGCTGTTCGAGTTCGAGATCGGTGCCGCCGAGGTTGATCTCTTTCTGATCGGGAGCTGGCGAGCCGACTCACGACTGGCCGCAACGTGGGTGCTGAGCGGCGGGCGGGCGATCCCGCGCGGTCCGGTGAGTTTTCCGGGAATGGAACCGACGATTCCGCTTCGCAACCGCGTCGATCTGACGCTGAGCCTGTGGCTGCTGGAACGTTACTTCTTCGAGACACGGATACGCTCGTCGCCAACCACCGCTCCCGGACAGACCGCAGCGCTCGCCGACGCGATAGCGCGGTCAACCGTGCTCTTCGGGTACCAGGGGATGCCCGGCGAACCGCTTCAGTCGGTCCGGATCGGTAACACCGGAATAGGCATCGGACCCTACCCGTATCTGGGTATCGGCGGCGCTCCCGATCCCGACGACACGGCGCCAGGAGCATCGGTCCGCCTCGTATCCGACCGATCGGTCCACGAGGCTATGCTCCGCCTGTCGCCTGCCGAGGAAGCATCGCTGACGTACGCCGGCGGAGGGATCGTCACCGAGCGCCGGGTAAACGCGTCCGGCTTCGAGCGTGCCCGGCAC
>SKVA01000558.1 GCA_007129695.1 Spirochaetaceae bacterium
GGCGTCATCAGCGGCGTCCACGTTCTCCCGTTCTCTCCGGGCATCGACTACCGCGAGATCGATCCCGAGCTCGGCGACTGGGCCGACATAGAGGCGATCGCCGACGACTTCATGCTGATGGCAGACCTCGCGTTGAACGACTGCGCGGTTCAGGGGCCGTGGTTTCAGCGCTTCCTCCGCGATGAGCCGCCGTACAACGCGTACTTCCTGACCGCGTCGCCCGACGACGATCTGTCGGAGGTGGTTCGACCGCGCGCGCACCCGCTTCTGACGCCGTACGAGACCGCGGCCGGGGTCCGGCACGTCTGGACGACGTTCAGCGCCGATCGGGTCGACCTGGACTACTCGAACCCCGATGTGCTGATCGAGATGCTCGACGTGTTCCTCGGGTACATCGCACGCGGCGCGCGCGCGATCCGGCTCGACGCGGTCGCGTACTTGTGGAAGGAAATCGGAACGCCGTGCATCCACCATCCGAAGACGCACGCGGTCGTGAAGCTGATGCGCGCGGTCGTCGATGAGATCGCGCCGTGGGTCGTGATCGTAGCCGACACGAACGACGCGCACCAGGAGAGCCCGGGTTACTTCGGTTCCGGCGACGACGAGGCGCACCTGGTCTACAACGTCGCGTTGCCGCCGCTCCTGCTCGACGCGTTCCTCGGGGCCGATGCCGCGGCGCTCTGCGACTGGGCGAAGGACCTCCACGCCCCTGGGCCGACCGCTGCGTTCTTCAATCTTCTGTCGTCGCACGACGCGATCGCGCCGACCGCGCTGCCTGACTCGCAGCGCGCGCGGATCCTCCTTGCTGCGCAGGCCATCGTGCTCGCGCTCCCCGGCGTGCCCGGGATCGACTATCACAGCCTGACCGGAAGCGAAGGCCCGCAGCCCGGAGTGAACGAACTGTCGGCGGCACTCAACGAGCCGGGGTCGCTGCCCAGTCTGGTGTTCGACGGGTACAAGGCGCTGCTGCGAGCGCGCGCCGGCAACGACGCGTTCAGCCCGGCCGCCGACCGGCGGGTGCTCGCTGCTCCGGCGGCGATCCTCGCGCTGCTTCGCACCGCTACGGCCGGAGGATGCGTGCTCTGCCTCGTGAACGTGACCGGCGACGAAGCGGAGGTGTCGTTCACCGACGGTGAGCTCGGCCTGGGCGACGACAAGGTGTTTCGCGAGCTTGTCACCGACACGTTCCTCTACCCGAGCCGCGACGACGGCAACCGGATCAGTCTGGTCGTCGACGCGTACGAGGTGCTGTGGCTCGCCTACTCGCCAGACAGCTGAGCCGGGCTTACAGTTCGCGTACGAGCTTCGAGATCGCCTTGAAGCTGTCGGTACCGGCTCTCCCGAGCATCTCGAAGAGCGCGCTCTCTACGGTCGTCACGAGCGCGCCGTAACCGGCGATCCGGTCGACACCGGCGGCCAGGTCGTGCGGGTGTCGGCTCGACACGCAGTCACGGAGCAGCACCGGCCGGTACCCGGCGTCGATCAAATCGAGGCAGGTCTGCAGCACGCAGACGTGCGCCTCGATCCCGACGACTATCACGGTGCGCCGTACGCCGTCGGCCAGGCCCCGCGCGACCGGCGCTGCCTCGAACGCGCTGAACTCGATCTTCTCGTGGATCGGCGCGCCACCGAGCGCCGTAACAATCTCCGGTGCGGTCGGCCCGAGCCCCTTCGGGTACTGTTCGGTCGCGACCACCGGAACCGACAGCGCGCGGGCGCCTTCGATCGCGGTGACCACGCGCCGGACAAGGTCGTCGCGCCCGTGCATCACCGGCAGCAATCGCTCCTGCAGGTCGATCACGAGCAGGATCGCATCGTCGGCACTGATCCGGTTCGCCATGGTACACCCCCTTCTGTCGTCCGCGGCTGCGCGACGGTCTCCAGTATAGGCGGTGCGCCATTGACAGCAAAGGGAGGCCGCTGCAAGATGTCGCCGATGTCTACGTTCTTCGATCGACTGGTCGATCGCCACCGGCGAATCGATTCGCTCCTCTGCGTCGGGCTCGACCCGCGCGTTGAACCCGGCGCTTCGGCCGCGGCGCAGATCGTCGACGAGAACCGCCGGATCATCGACGCGACGATCGACGCCGCGCTCTGCTACAAACCGAACATCGCGTTCTACGAGCAGCACGGACCCGTGGGTCTTCAGGCCCTTGCCGACACGATTCGCATGATCGGCGACGACGTTCCGGTCCTCCTCGACGCGAAGCGCGGCGATATCGGATCGACCGCCGAAGCGTACGCGGCGGCGGTCCGGGCGCTCGGCGCCGGGGCGGTGACGGTGAGCCCCTACATGGGCAGCGATTCGGTACTCCCGTTCGTCGACGCGGGGCTCGCCGTGTTCGTGCTGTGCAAGACGAGTAACCCCGGCAGTAACGAGTTCCAGACGCTCGCGACACCCGTTCTTCCGCTCTACCGCGCGATCGCCGCCGCGGCTGCCGCGTGGAGCAGCGAATGCGGCCTGGTCGTCGGCGCGACCGACCGCGACGCGATCGCCGCGATCCGCGCGGCGCACGCAGATGTGTGGATCCTTGCGCCGGGGATCGGCGCGCAGGGAGCGACGATGCGCGATACGGTCGCTGCCGGGGCCCGCGCGGATGGCGCGGGCATCCTGCCGGTCGTCGCGCGGGGCATCGCCGCCGCGGACGATCCAGAGCGAGCCGCCGCCGATCTTGTCGACGAGTAC
>SKVA01000279.1 GCA_007129695.1 Spirochaetaceae bacterium
CGACGAGCGAGTGCCGACCGGCTACACGACGGCCGAATGGCTGTGGGAGCTCACGATGAGCGGCGCGCGGCAACGCTACGGCGGAACGATCCCGTCGGACGTGCGGAGCCAGCTCCAGAAGGAGCTGGCGGTGATCGATGAGCTGCACTACTGCGGCTACTTCCTGACGATGTGGGAGATCGTCGAGTACTGCCGCAGGCAGGGGATCCTGGCGCAGGGCAGGGGATCGGCGGCAAACTCCGCGGTCTGTTACTGCCTTGGTATAACCGCGGTCGATCCGGTGCGGATGGATCTGCTGTTCGAACGGTTTCTCAGCCGCGAACGCGCCGAGCCGCCCGACATCGACCTGGACATCGAACACCGACGGCGTGAGGAGGTAATCCAGCACGTCTACGAAAAGTACGGGCGCGACCGCGCCGCGATGGTCGCGAACGTCGTGCGCTACCGGATTCGCAGTGCGATCCGCGACGTCGGGACGGTGCTCGGGTTGCCCGCGACAACGCTCGACCGCCTTGCAAAGCTCGTGTCGAGTCGCGACGACGACCTCGAAGAGGTGCTCGCCGGGGCCGGGATCGGAGAACACTCTCGTGCGCTGTTCTCCCGCCTGCTGGTCGAGATCCTTGATACCCCCCGTCATCTGTCGATCCACCCGGGAGGGTTCCTGCTCGGAAGCGAGCCGATCGCGCGCCTGGTACCGGTAGAGAACGCGACTATGCCCGACCGGACGGTGATCCAGTGGGATAAGTACGACGTCGAGTCGATGAACCTGTTCAAGATCGACCTGCTCGGGCTCGGCGCGTTGACGCACCTCGACTACTGCTTCCGGTTACTGAAGCGTCACCGCGGGATCGACCTGTCGATGGCGACGATCCCGCACGAAGACCCTGCGGTGTTCCGGTTGATCCGTACCGGTGACACGGTCGGCGTCTTTCAGCTCGAGAGCCGGGCGCAGATGGCGATGCTCCCGCGTCTGCGGCCAAAGGTCTGGTACGACATCGTGATCGAAGTCAGTATCGTGCGGCCGGGTCCGATCACCGGCGGGATGGTGCACCCCTATCTGCGCAGGCGTGCCGGCGAAGAGGAGGTCGTGTACGCTCACCCGGACCTGGAGCCGGTGCTCGGCAAGACGCTCGGTATTCCGATCTTCCAGGAGCAGGTCATGAAGCTCGCGGTGGTCGCGGCCGACTACACACCGGGCGAAGCGGATCAGCTGCGCCGCGACATGGCCGCGTGGCGGTCGAGCGGCCGGATCGACGCGCATCGCGAACGGTTCATGTCCCGGATGCTCGCGAAGGGAATCTCTCACGACTTTGCAGAGGCGGTCTTCAACCAGATTCGCGGCTTCGGCGAGTACGGGTTTCCCGAAAGCCACGCGGCGAGCTTTGCGCTGATCGCGTACTGCACCGCGTGGATGCGCGTGCACTACCCGGCCGAGTTCACGTGCGCGCTTCTCAACGCGTGGCCGATGGGGTTCTACTCCCCGGCGTCGATCGTCGAAGACTCCCGGCGCCGCGGCGTTGACATGCGCCCGGTCGACGCGATCGAAAGCGACTGGGATTGCACGCTCGAGGCGATCGGCACCGATCTGCGCCCCGACCGGCGGTTCGCCGTCAGGATGGGCCTGCGCTACGTGAGCGGAATGAGCGAGCGTGACTTCCGGCGGATCGTGCTTGCCCGCGGCCGCCTCTCGTCCGGGGCGGACCACGAGCGAGGATCGCCCGCGCGGCTGGCCGATTTTGTGCGACGCTGCGCGCTCGGCGAAGAGCTGCTCGTGAGCCTCGCGCGCTCGGGGGCATTCGGGTGTTTTGGACTGAGCCGCCGGGAGGCACTCTGGGAGGTTTCGGGGGCGTCTGCCGACGCTCCCGCAGACGAACACGAGCTGGTGCCGGCCGAAGAAGTTCTTCCCGAGTTTGACGATCTGCACGAGTTCGAGACCGTCGGGTGGGATTACGCGACCGCGAACCACAGTGTGCACGCGCATCCGCTCGAGCCGCACCGGCAGGAGCTGTCCACGTCAGGGTTTGCGAGCGCGCGGGAGATCCGCAAGGCCGACGATGGCGAACGCGTTGCGTACGTCGGCCTGGTGATCACGCGACAGCGACCCGCGACCGCCGGAGGGGTGACCTTCGTGACGCTCGAGGACGAGACCGGATACGTGAACCTGGTCGTCTGGAAGAAGGTGTTTGCGGCCAACAAGCCGATCCTGCTGACCGCGGCATTGTTGGGGGTCGAAGGACAGATCCAGTCGCGGGACGGGGTCGTTCACGTGATCGTCGACCGGTGTTTCCGGCCTGACCTGTCGTTACGCGGGTACCGCACCGAAAGCCGCAACTTCAGGTAGCCCCGTCGGAAGTACGGTTGAACAGGTAGCGCAGCTCGCCCTCCTTTGTGAGCGGGATGATCGTGTCGCGGTAGAGCATCAGTACGGTGTCCGGCCTGATCAACCGCCGGACCTGCCGGTTGGCCGTTCCCTGAACGTAGTCCACCTTGTCGGCGACCCGACCCAGGATACGCTCTTCCACCTCCGGGCGCGTGATCAGGCGCAGAATTGCGTCGCGGTCGTTGGCGGCCACCAGTCGCACGAACGCGTCAGGCGCGCCTCTGAACTTGCTCTCGGCGACGTAGAGCGCACCGTAGTGAACGCGCCGTGCGATCGCCTGGATCGCGAGGACGTCGTGCTCGACGCTCGACCCGTACTGGCCGTCGTCCGCTCCGTCGTGCGAAGCGCACAGATCGCCGAGAAACCGGAGGTAGTCGGCGACGATCGTGGCGGTGAGGTTCACCACGTCCAGATCGGCGATACGAAGCGGCGACTCGGGTAGCTGGACGCGTCGTTTTGCGTCGGGTAGATCGCGATGGAACGGCCGTTCTTCGGGCACGTGGTACCTCCCGAACGACGCGTCCATCTCCTCCTGGTGACGCAGCCGAAGATCGAACAGGCTTTCGGTCTCCGCTCCCCGGAAGCCGCTGTGCCCGGGCGCGTACGCGACCGGATTTGCCGCGAACTGCGCGCGGTCTATGAGGCGATGGATGATCGTCTCTTCGAGCCCCTCAAGGTGGGCCGCGATCAGTCCGAGGTCGAGGCTTTGCATGCCGCTACTCTAATCGTGAACCACCGGGCGCACAACTGCGGACGCAGTAGTGCGCCCAAAAGCGGTGGCGCGTGCACGCCGTGTGACCTATACTGAGTTACGGTCATGATATGAACAAAGTGGAAACCGTTACAGAGTTGCCGCGCGGCGGCTATGTCGTCAGGACATCCGAAGGGTACATCCAGTTCGGCGCGCCGCCGGAAACGATCAAGGACTCGCTCGGTACCGACCGCGGCGTCCCCGAGATCTTCGTGCTGCCGCGGGAGATGTTCAACTGGAGCAAGGGCATCAACGTCGCGGACATGGAGTTCCCGATCTACTTCAACTTCTTCATCCGCAAGCAACGTCCGCTCATATGCGGGTCGCTCGAACAGGCCAGGCTGCTCGCGACCGCGCTCCAGGAGGCGGTCTTCGGTCCCAAGGATTTCGACTTACGCAACGACTCGATCGATATCGGCGATGACGTCTTTGTCCCCGACATCAGCGGTGAGCTCGCGTTTTTCCGCGGCGATCTGACGCTGAAGAGCCTCTTCCGGTACCGGCCGTTTCGTGACAATGCGCTGGAGATCGGCGATGTCACGATAACCGTAAACGCCGACGACGATTTCGACGTCATCGACGGCGGAGCGCACATCGCGACGGTGCCCGGTCGGATGAACTACACGCCCCGGTTCGAGGTCGGCCGCGCTCTGCCCGAGCCGTTCAAACCGCCGCGGTTCGGCGTCACGTGCCTCGGGCCGAGTCACGGGTTCGATGCGTCGGACAACACGTCGGGGTTCATCATCTGGCTCAACAACAACGGTATCATGATCGATCCACCGGTCGACTCGACCCGCTGGCTCCTCGATTCGAACGTAAACCCCAAGTTCATCGACAGCATCATCCTGACGCACTGCCACGCCGACCACGACGCCGGCACCTTCCAGAAGATCCTTGAAGAGGGCCGCATCACGATCTACACGACAAAGACCGTGATGGAGAGTTTCCTCCGCAAGTACTCTGCCTTTTCCGGCGAGTCGACCGACTACCTCAGGCGGTTGTTCACCTTCCAGCCGATTTACATCGGGCGACCGGTGACGATCCACGGCGGTGAGTTCGACATCTTCTACGCGCTGCACTCGATCCCGACGATGGGGTTCAAACTCAGCTTCCAGGGCAAGACCTTCGTCTACTCCTCCGACCATCAGGGCGACCCGGAGGTGCAGAAGCAGATGCTCGACCAGGGGCGAATCGAAGAGCGGCGCTTCAACCAGCTCCAGGGGTTTCCGTTCGAGAGCGACGTGATCTACCACGAGTCGGGAATAGCACCGCTTCACACCCCGCTGAAGTTCCTGGCGTCGCTTCCCGAGGACGTCCAGGCGCGGACCGTCGTCTACCACATTTCGCGCAAGGACTTTGACGCGATCGGAGCGACCGCGCTCCAGCGCGCGACGTTCGGGATCGAAAACACACTCTACTTCGAGACCGAGCCGTCGCCGTTCGAAGAGGCGTATCGCGCGCTCGATATCCTGAAGCGGCTCGATTTCTTCCAGTCGCTTCCGGTGACGAAGGTTCAGGAGTTCCTGAGCATCATCGAACGGCGCCACTTCACGCGCGGGGAAAAGGTCATCGAAGAGGGGTCGCGCGGCGACTACTTCTACATCATCGAGTCGGGCAACGCGAGCGTGATGACCGCCGACCTGGTGCGGCAGAAGAGCCTTGGTGCGTACGAGTACTTCGGAGAGGTCGCGCTGATGACCGGAAGCACGCGGACTGCCGACATCGTAGCCGATACCGAGCTCGACACGATCGTGATACCCAAGGACAGGTTCGTCAATTTCGTCACCGGGACCGAGTTCGGGAAGGTGCTCCAGCGCGTGATCGACCGGCGCGATGGACGCACATGGAATCTCCTGGTCGAAAGCGACGCGTTTGCACGGATGTCCGACTACCAGCGGATGTGGCTTGAGAGCTACCTTGAGCCGCGATCGTTTCCCGACGCCGGCACCATCCTGGAGGCGGGCTCGCACCTTCCGGGCATCTTCATCGTGACCAGCGGAACGGTCACCGCGCACGACGCGAACGGGCCGTGCGCGACCGTCTCACGCGGAGAGACGATCGGGCTGCTGCGTCAGATTATGCGCGATGAGCCGGTTCCCTACACGTTCACGAACGACTCCGCAGTGGAGACTCTCTTCATGAGCCGTTCTGACGCGACCGAGCTGCTCGATCGTAATCCGGGGCTGGCGATGAAGATCACGAGCCCGCTCAGATAGCGTCGGTCCGTGGCGCGGCCGGCTACAGCGGGCGCTGCTGGAAGTCGGGGATGTCGACGTAGCTGACCGCTTCGGTTGCCAGCTCCAGCAGCATCTGCACCGCCTCGGCGACCGTCTTGTCGCGCAGCTGCCGCTCCCGGTCGAGCGTGGAGTAGTCGAGCGACTCGTTGGGGTTCTGACAGAACACCCCTTCGCCTGCGATGTCGTTGATGAGCTCCCTGGCGAAGCGCCGCAGCTTGCGGAAAAACCAGTCGACCTCGACGAGCAGCGCGTGGCGCATCTCCACTTTGCGCTTGAGAATGTCGGTCTCGTACTGCTTCGTGTAGGTGCCCTCGGCGATCCGGTCGGCTTCGATGCGGTAGTTCTTGAGGCTCCGCGACAGCTGGTGGAACAGGTCGTAGAACGAGTCGCGTTCGACCGAGTACTTCACGTCGAGGCGCAGCTTCCGACTCGTGAAGATGCCCAGGTACTCCTGTTCGAACTCGTGGAGGTAGAGGATCGCCGCGCGCACATCGCGCTCGAGGTGGCCGCTCTTGCGCAGGACCTGCTGGTGCTCCGCGTGGATCCGGTTGAGTACCGGGTGCGCGTCGTCGGGGGCGTTGACGTCCGCGTCGACGTCCGCTTCGGGCTCACCGCCTTCGTCGAACAGCGACGTCAACTGCATCTGCTCCTGTTCGAGCTTGCCCATCTCACCCGCGATCGAACTCTGCTGGAACGGGTTCCGGGCGGTCTTCATCTTCCCTTGGAGCGCCTCGATGTTGCGCCTGATCTGAGACCGTTTTCGACTGACGTTCTCCCGATAATCTTCCATTTCGTTTAGTATACCATCACCGGCACCGGTCCGGCACCCGACCAACGCATCCTTCAGCGCGCGTCCAGATGCGCCCGCAACGCGTCGATGATCTCGCGCAGTATCTCTTCGGGCAGTCCCGCAAGCTGTTCTTCGACCTGGTCGGCCAGGTCGCGCAGTTCACGGTTGCTCGCGTCCACCGCTTCGATGAGCTCGCTCAGCGTAGCGAGGCGTTCGGCCACCGCCCGCTGCTCTGCGAGCTCGCGCTGCAGATCGGCCAGCCGTTGGTCGTAATCGCCCCTGAGCGCGGCCTCGCTCGCCGCGATGCGCGTCTCCACGTACCCCGGTGTGGCGACAAACCAGATCGGCTCGGTCGTCCGGCACGCCGCCAGGAGCACGGTCGCAGACAGCAGCAGCGCGGCGTACCTCATCGGATCAGAACCTCCCGTCCGACGACAGCCGATACGCCGCGTCGTTCCACCGCAGCTCCTTGCGGAACTCGCGGATCCGGGTGTCGCGATCGATCAGCAGGAACTCGATCCGGGCCATTTCGGCGTACATCTCGAGCGCGCGGGTGGACACGCTCGTCGTGAAGCTGGTGTGGTGCGCGCCTCCGGCGTAGATCCAGCACGCGGCGGCCGTTCGTAGATCGGGCGCGGGCCGCCATAGTACGCGAGCTACCGGGAGTTTCGGGAGCTCCGCGGGGGACGCGACCGCGTCGACCTCGTTGACGATCATCCGGAAGCGCGATCCCAGGTCTATCAGCGTCGCGTTGAGCGCGGGTGCCGGGTCGACGTTGAAGACCAGTCGCGCCGGATCATCCTTTCCTCCGATCGACAGCGGATGAACCTCCAGCCGTGGCTTCGAAGACGCGATCGACGGACAGATCTCGAGCATGTGCGCACCGAGCACGAGCGTGTTCGCCGGGTCCATGTGGTACGTGTAGTCCTCCATGAAGCTCGTGCCGCCCGGGCGGTCCGATCCCATCACCTTCATCACGTGGACGAGCGCCGATGTCTTCCAGTCGCCCTCTCCGCCGAACCCGTAGCCGTCGGCCATCAGGCGCTGCACCGCGAGGCCGGGCAGCTGCGGGAGGCCGTGGAGATCCTCGAACGTCGTCGTGAACGCGCGGTAATCGCCCGCCTCAAGGAAGCGGCGCATGCCGAGTTCGATCCGCGCCTGCGCGACGACGTCGTCGTGGCGCTGCCCCCCCGGGAGTAGCGACGGCTCCATTTCGTACGTGCCTTCGTACTCCTTCGTGAGCGCGCGGACAGCCGGATCCTCTGCGTCGGGGACCATCGCGACCAGATCGCCGATCCCGAAGCCGTCGACCTCGTACCCGAACCGTGCGAGCGCGGCGACCTTGTCGCCTTCGGTCACCGCGACCTGGCGCATGTTGTCGCCGAAACGCGCTACCTTGAGCCGGCGCGTCTCATCCCAGCCGATCGCCGCGCGGGTCCAGTCACCGAGTTCGTCGAGCACCGTCGGTTCGCTCCAGTGGCCGACGATGACGGTGCGCGGGAGCTCCAGACGCGACGTGACGAATCCGAACTCGCGTCCGCCGTGCGCCGACTGATTCAGGTTCATGAAGTCCATATCGATCGTGTCCCACGGGATGTCGCGGTTGTGCTGCGTGTGGAAGTGAACGAACGGCTTGTCGAGCGACAGGAGGCCCGTGACCCACATCTTCGCGGGTGAGAAGGTGTGCATCCAGAGGATCAGCCCGACGCATTCCGGATCGGCGTTTGCGCGAGCACACACCGTACGAATCTCTTCGGGGGTCGTAACCACCGGCCCGGTGGTTACGTCGAGTGGAATCTGTTTCGCGTCGTTGAGCGCGCGGGCGATCGCGTTCGCATCCGCCGCGACCTGTTTCAGCGTCTGTTCGCCGTAGAGATGCTGGCTTCCTGTGACGAACCAGAGGGTTCGCTTCTGCTGTTTCATCGATGATCCTCCGCGGTTGAGCGTATTCGCGGACGGCATCGCGGTCAAGTCGATCAAAGACCGGTCGGGGGAAGTCTCGCTGCAGGAGTTGAAGCGGCGCGCGTTTTGCGGGCGTCTACAGAGCCATGAGACACCTGTATTCGATGACACGGCGAATCGTAGTGGTCACGTTCGTCGCGCTCGCCGGGTGGAGCGCGAGCGTTCACGCCGGGCCCGTTGCGGTCACCGTGACCGCCGACTCTGCCGGAGAAGTGAGAGCGCGGACAATCGTCTCCGTGCCCGGTGAGATTCTGGGCGGCGATCTGTCGATCACGGCGCGGATGCGCCACGACCGCGGCGATCCGGCGATCGCGTTCCGGTCGGCGTGCGTCGGGGCCGGCCCAATCGCGTTCAGCGGTCTGATCGCGGAGCTGCGCGATCCTGTCGGCCGATCGGCGGCGACCACCCACTGGGCGAGCGAACCCCGGTTCCGGACCGACATCGGACTCACCCCTGCGAACCGTCCCGGTGCGTGGGTTGCGACGCCGATCGGCCTCGCGACGGGGGTCTGGGACGATCGCGCGACGGCGCGTCGCAGCGCAGCCGCGATCGCCGGCTGGTCGTCGCGCCCGGTGGCGGTTGCGGCTGCGGTCGGCATCAACCGTCCGGTCGATCGGCCCGGTTCGGATGTCGCCTGGTTCGGCTGGACCGCGGAGCAGGACGTCGCGTACGCCGCGGTCGCGTCCGGTCTGCGGTTGCGGCGCGTCGGCGCCGGCGCGGCGCTCGGTGTGTCGCGTCCGACGCTCTCGCTTCCCGGCCTGTGGGTGCGGATCGCCGGCGCGACCGTGATCGTTCCTCGCGGTCTGGAAGCACGCGCGTATCTGTCGGCGGTGACGCCGTCGTACCTGGACGCGCGTGCCCGAACACCGTCGCGAACCGCGATTGCCGCGGCGCAGGTGAAGGCGACCGTTGGGCCGTGGTCGTCGGCGTTGTCGGCCGGGCTGTCTGCGCGCTGGAGCGATCGCGCATCGTTCGTCTGGCTCCCGCCGCCCGAACAGTTGCACCCTCAATCCGTGGAAGGCTCGTTCACGAACTCGGTTCTTCTGCGTCGCATCGACCCCGGCGTCCTCGTTGGTCTGGCCGTCCATCCCGACCCGGTGCCTGTCTGCGTCGACCGGTCGGCAATCGCCGATCGTGATGCGAGTATCGGGTTCTCCGGACGCGTTCGCGCGTACGCAGAGCTCCGTGCGCTTGCCGGTATGCTCACGGTCACCGGTGCGACCACCGCACGCCGTGCGTCCGCGACCGCGGACCTCGCGCAGATGGTCTCCCTTACGCATCGGGTGACCGCCTCGGTCGTCGCCGACCGGCTGAGCGACCGCGCAGTGCCCGGATCATCGCTCGTGCTGCGGGTGTCGCTCGACGTCGATCGCACCGCGTCGCGGCCGCTTGTGCCCGCCGCGTCGTTACGGTGGTCGCTTCGCGACGGTGCCGGCGAACCGTCGGCGGGTGATGACGCGTTATTGGCCGGCC
This sequence comes from Spirochaetaceae bacterium, assembly GCA_007129695.1. Taxonomy (GTDB): domain Bacteria; phylum Spirochaetota; class Spirochaetia; order DSM-27196; family SLST01; genus SLST01. Next base: position 9,594 of record SKVA01000279.1, read on the forward strand.
ACGACGGGCCGGTCGCGTATGGCGATGAGCCGGAGGTTCAGGAGCACTGGGTCGTGCCCGACGGCTATCGGAATGATCCCCAGTCGCCGACGTACAGTACCTCGGGCTCGAGGTCATAGCCGAGGCGACGCTCTACTTCGTCGTGGATGCGCTCGATCAGGCGACGGATGTCGGTGGCGGTTGCGTTGCCGGTGTTGATCACTATGTTCGCGTGGAGATCGGAGACCTTCGCTCCTCCGATCGTGGTGCCGCGCATCCCGATGCCGTCGATGATCGCGCCGCTCGGGCTTCCGAACGCCCGGTTGTTCTTGAACACGCTACCCGCGCACGGAGCGATGAAGTGCCCCTTTGCGCATCGGTCCGCCTCGTGCTCGCGCATCACACGCCACAGCTGCTCGGGGTCTCCGTGGTCGAGTCGCAGCGTGACCTCGGTCATGATCGCGCTGTTCGTCATGAACGGCGAACGCTTGTAATCGAAGTCTTCGCGTCTGGGGTTGTACGTGTCGCATGCGCCGTCGGGTGTGACGATCTCCACCGAGTCCAGGATCGGGTATATCTCGCCGTCGTAGCACCGGGCGTTCATCCAGACCGCTCCGCCGATGCTTCCCGGCATGGAATAGATGAAGTCGAGGCCCGCGAGCCCGTGATCGGCCGCGTACGCCGCCGCGTCGCTGACCGGTAGCCCGGCGCCCGCGGCGAGCGTCGTGCCGTGGTGGCTGCAGTGCGCGATCGATCGCATGTCGATGACGATCCCGCGGATACCCGCGTCGGC
>SKVA01000013.1 GCA_007129695.1 Spirochaetaceae bacterium
ACGATCGGCAGATCCAGGTCGAGCGCCACGTTCAGGAAGATCGGATCCGCGGTACGGACATCCTGGATTCCGACGTCTTCGGTTTCAGGCAGATCGCGTGCCGGACCGATGTCGGCGACACCGCTGACGCCGACCGCGAGAGGAACAACCGGAATCGGTCGTGCGTAGACGCGCGCGCCGAACAGTTCCGGAGCAGCCAGGTCGTTCACGAGCGCCTCAAAGCCTGCGCCGCCGCCGTCAACCCCGATATTGAAGCCGATCCTGCGGATCGACGGAAAGTCCGCGTCGTTCGCGTAGTCGCGCAACAGAAGCCCATGCCCGAGCTGCAGTCCGCTCAGGTTTCCAACTTTCAGGAAGAACGGGTCGCGTTGTCGTCCAAACTCAAGGAAACGGATCTTCAACGCGAGGTCGCCAACCAGATCAGTGATTCCCGCGAGTGGATCGTTCCTCCAGTCCTGGTCGGTTCCGAATGACCATTCGTTGTTCCCCTTCGGCCGGTACCAGTCTTCGGGATCGAAGAGATTGCCCGAATAGATGATTGGCAGGTAAAGCCCCGCTCGAAGCCTTCCGATGCGGAAGACCGGTTGCGCGATCAGCTTGCTGTAAGTCATGCCGTCGAGCGTGAGCGATCCGATCTCCAGGCCAAGCGCGTCGGTCAACCCGATCATGAAGGTGTCGAATGCCCCCGGCTCGTCCGATTCGGGCTGCGACGGAGTCGGTTCGGGGGTGGGTTCGACGACGACCGGCGGCGTCGCCCCCGGATCTGCGACCGGTGGATCGTCGGCGTCGGGTTCAGCCGGCTCTTCGGCCGGGGGAGGCGTTAGCTGCGAGACAGCGTCGGCCTGAGCCTGCTGGATCTGGTCGGACAGTTGGTTCAGCGCGCCGTAGAACTGCTGCGCGACGCTCTGCGACTGTGCCGCGGCGAAGACGGCCGCGAGCGCGTTCGCAAACTGGTTCGGGCCGAGCGACAATGACGTCCCCTGGTCGTTGACGAACTCAACGACTCCACTCTGGACCGCGATGATCTCTTCGCCGGCAAGCACCTGGGTGAGGAAGTCGGTCCCGCGCACGCCGCCGACCGCGGTGGGCGTGCGGACCTGGAAGCCGCGACCGGTCCCGGTGATGCTCGCGACGACGCTCCGCACACGACCGGTGTTCACCGACACGACGTCGTTACCCGACGACGCGCCGCGTGCGAGGACCGTGTCCAGGTAGACCTCAGTGTTCGAGTCGAGCTTGAGGATATGCCCGTTCGGCAACAGGATCTCGGCGAAGCCGCTTCCGGTACGCACGACGAAGTTCGAGTCGAGCTTGAAGCCGAACGCGATCCGGTCGTCGCGCGAGTCCTGGAGCTCAAAAAGCTCTCCGGCGATGCGTTCGTACACCCGAACGACTCCGTCGAAGAATACGAGCTCCTGCGCCGAGAGCGTGACGCAGGCGATGAGGAGTAGTAGTACTGGCAATACGCGTCTCATGATACCTCCGGTTAGAAGAGCGTGATCTTGCTCTCGATCTTCGACGTGATCGTCCACGGATCCTGCCCCGGCAGCGGTGAAGGATTGTGCTTCAGATCGTAGACCAGCGAGATCGTAGCGTTCTGGATGCGATAGTTCACGCGGGCGCCGATCACCGCGTCCTCAGCGTTGAGCAGGTCGGCAAGATGCGTGATCCCGATCTTGCGATAGCTCGCTTCGACGCTGAACCCGCCGAGGATTCCTTCGTCGAGCAGGAAGGTCGCCAGCAGATCGGGCTGTTGGTACTTGTTGTCGGGGTCGATCCCGCCGAACGGTCCGGCGATGTTCGCAGCGAACGCGAGCTGGTCGTCGAGCAGCGAGAAGCCTGCCGTCGCGAACCACCCGATGTACGGGTCGATCGTCTGAGGGCTCTGGCCGGTGTAAACGGTGTACTTTTCAGCCCGGAACAGGTCGTACGCACGATCAAAGTAGACCGGGATGAAGTTCTCGCCGAGCATGCGAAGCTGCGCGCCGTAGGTCGCGATACCGAACAGTCGGCCACCGAACCCGAGCATGCCACCGGGATTGCTGCGCTGCATCACGTAGTCGCCAAACCCGGCGAGCGAGATGACCGGGTTGCTGAGGATCGGAAGCCTGAAATCGGTGCCCCACACGATCACCGGTTCGGCGTCGGCCCCGACCGGATCGGTGGAATCGGCGAAGTAGTACGGATCGCGGTCTGCGACGACCGTTGCGCCGATCTGGAGGTTGCGCATGACCGGGATCCCGGTACCGATCAGAGGCCGGACGAACAGCCGGCTGCCGATCAGGTCGAATGCGGCCAGGTTCGCCGCGAACGTCTCGACTCCGACGTAAGGGAAGCCGAAGAGCGTTCCGTCGACGTCCAGGCTCATGCCGAACAGGCGTCGGGAAGGTAGAAACTGAGTATTCGCGTATCCACCCATGATGAACCCGTTGCCGAGCGTCCCGTTATCCACCGTGCCGAGCAGCACGTACAGTGGATCTCCCTTCAGGCCCCACCGAACGTAGCGGAGCTTCGGGAGGTAGATCTCAAGGAAGCTCCGTTCAGCGTCGGGAACCCAATCCTGAGGTCGAACCTCGAACTCGTCGCCGGCGCCGCCGGTGAACCGATAGTTGAGCGTGAGGTCGAGCCCGATGCCGAACTTCCCGAGCGCCAGATCGGGTGTCAGGCCGAGCGACTGGTAGA
>SKVA01000415.1 GCA_007129695.1 Spirochaetaceae bacterium
AGGCGGTCGCGGTCGCGCCGGAACGCAGCGAGGAAGCGCTCGGGGTCGCCATACTGCAGGCCGATGTCGGCCTCCTGAAGGCCCACCGGCTCGTACTCGAGCTGCGACTCGCGCGTCGTGAAGAACGACCGCGCCGCCTCGTTCCCGGCGTACGAGTGCCACTGCTCCATGCCGCTCTCCCACGCGTCGATGAACCCGGCGCGGCCTATCAGCGTGATCTCGACCAGGACCCAGAGCGAGTCGCCCACCGCGAGGCTCATCTCGCGGTCGGGGTGGATGCGCGCGTAGTCGCGCGGGGAGAGTCCCGTGTCAAAGGCGGAGTAGATGTGGCCGGGTATCGTGACGAAGCCTGAGGCCACACCAACCGACTCGAGCATCGTGTTGTAGAGGACGGTGAGATCGTCGCAGTCGCCGGTCCCGCGCCGGAGCGTCTCCCGAGGGAGGCTCACGTCGTCTATGACGAAGGCGCTTCCGTGCACCACCGTGAACGGCGAGGTGGGATCGACCTGGTAGCTGATGTCGATCGCGGCGAGCGCGTGGTAGGCCTGCATCGCGAACTCGAGCTCGCGCGGTAGATGGTCGGTACGCTCGGGCGCGGAGCGATCGCCGACGAAGCTCGCGTAGTTGCGGACCGCGCTGTCGCGCGGCGTGATGAACGCAGCGACCTTCCGGTCGTCGTCCCAGACCATCGCGTTGCGGTCCTGGAGGTTGAAGGTGAGGCTGCGCCGCTGCTCGGTCGCGCGCCCGCGGTAGGAGTAGGACGCGATGATCTCGCCGTTCAGCGGCACCACGTCCACGGTCGTGAAGACCGCGTCGTTGAAGCTCGCGAAGAGCGGGACATCCACCGACTGGCCGGGAGCGAGCGACTCGATCTCCGCGCAGAGCGTCGGCGAGTCCATGTAGGTCGCCTGGTTGAACATGACCTGGAGGTCACGGACCGCCACCGCTTCCGTGTTCGTGATCGTGACGTGCGTGATGGGCCGCCTGACGTAGACCTTCTGCATGGAGGCGAAGACCGGGGGCACCTCGTCGACAGAGAAGCGCAGCGCCCGCACCTCCGCCTGAGGAGCGTCCGGATCCTGCCCGAAGCGGTAGTGCGCCGCAAAGCCGATCCCGAAGTAGAGCCCGTCGAAGTCGGGGAGATTGCCGAGGGACCGGTTGTAGCGGAAGGCGGGCGTGACGTCGATGCTGAGGTTGAACGTAGGATTGATGGAGATCTTACCGCCGCCCCCGGCGATCAATCCGAGCTCGCCCACCGGGTACCATTCGCCTGCGGACGTGATGACCCGCCGCGGGAAGTACGACTGGCTCACGCCCCCGAGAAGGTGCGCGCCCACCTCGAACTCCCTGCTGATCCGGTGCGCGTAGCCGAGCCCGAGCGCCGCGAACCACTGCTGGTGGTCCCACACCGTCCGTGGGTCGTAGTCCGGACGCGTCGCACCCTCGTCGAGCGTGCCGCCGAGGATCGTCGGGTCGTCGGGCTCGTCACAGGTGAGCGTCGCGAGCCCGCCCTGGAGGAAGGGCTGCAGCACCGGGAGGAACGGCAGCGGCACGCGTACGTGGAGCGACAGATCGTTCGCCGTCACCGGCCGCTCGGTGCTCGATACCGGCGAGAGCGGCTGGTACCCGACACCGACCGACGCCGGGTAGGCATAGTACGTGTTGGGTGACTCCTGCGCGATCGTCGGCGCAAGGGCCAGGAGCGCGCAGATCGCTGCAGCGCCTACCGCGTGATAGCGAACTCGCGAACCAAGGCGCATCGGTTCCTCCCTGCCCGACCCGTCGGTCAGGTGAGTAGTCCCGGCGACGGGCCAGAGTTCGATTATCTCATTGGAACCCCGCACCGCCGCCCCGTCAACCGCAATCCGACCAGCCGACTACGAATAGTCGACCGTGAGGCCGGAAAAGTGCGCCGAGTGGCCCGTTCAGGCCTCCGGATCCGACACGCGTCTGGTACAATTCCAGGTATGAAACCCCTCCGCGTTGTCGTAGTCGCAGTCGTCGCGCTCACCGTCCACGGCGTCGCGGTGGCGCAACAGCCGGTTGGACGGCTCACCGACATCGTCGGACCCGTCGAGATCGACGCGTTCGGTACGGGTCGCTTCATCCGCGCGCAGACCAACGACGCGCTCTACCGCGAAAGCGTTGTCCGAACCGGATCGGGAGGTCGCGCGATCGCCCGGATCGGCGACGTCGCGCATCCGATCGCCGAGTCGACGACCGTGGCGGTCTCGAGTCTGGTAGCGGCGGAACGCTCGGCCGGGCGCGGGTTCGTCCGGCGGATCGTCGACGGCATCGCGAACGCGCTCGGGCCGCCGCGTCAGGAAGCGGTAGCCGCCGGAACCGACCGCGCCGATCGCCCCGAGCGTCTGACCGGAAGCGCCGACTTCACCGACGGCGTTGCGCTCCTTCGCGCCAGGCGCTTTGCAGACGCGATCGGTCGGCTCGACCGCATCGACGTCGATATCTGGCCGTGGATGTACGACTTCTCGGTGGAGGATCACTACGCGTACCTGACGGTCGCGCTGATCGGCTCCGGAGATCCCGCCGGCGCGATCGACAACGCGTTCGACTTTCTGATGGCCGCTCCCGCGCCGAGCCTGGTCGACCGCCTTCCGCCGCGGCTCGTCGTTCTGGTCGGGCTTGCCGCCGACCAGACCGGCGACGAGCGGCTCGCTGCAACCGCCGCGGATCACCGCCTGGAGCTGGCGACCCCGGAGAGCGTCGCGTTCGTGATCGGCGCGCTCCGCGTGCTCGGCTACACCGACGACGCGGCGGTACTTGAGCGTGAGGCCCGGACGCAACGCCCCGGAGTCGACTGGCCGGCACTCCTCGCCGGGTGGTGAGGCGCCGGTGTCACCGTCCGGCGGGAAGCTCAGCCGCTTGCGCCCGATCACAACCGCAGTGCGCCCGATCGCGCTTGCCACGATCGTGGTTGTTGCGCTCGTCGCGACGGCGTACCCCGGCCGCCTTGAGTACCTGCTCCTGGATCTGCGGTTCTGGGTCACGCGACAGACCGCGATCTCCAGCGACTCCGCCGCCCCGGATACGATCCTCCTCCGGATCACTACGGCCACCGAGGAGGCTATCGGCACGCGGTTCGGACCGGCGTGGCGCAGCCACTACCCTGCCGCGATCGAGCGGCTCGCGGATGCGGGCGCGCGTGCGGTCGTCTGGGACGCCGCGTTCGTGTCCACCGACGACGCCGACGCCGACCTGCGCGCGGCGCTCTCAAAGGCCCGCGCTCTCCCGGTTATCGCGGCCGAGCGAAGCGGCGCCCGAACCGCGGAGACGCTCACCGACGCGTTCGCGGCGATCGGGTGGATGGAGCTCAGCGCGGTCGACGGAGTGCCGCGGCGCGCGCTGTCGCAACCCGATCGACCATCGCTCGGGGCGGTCGCCCACGCGGTGGCCGTTGGCCTGCCCGCCGCGACGTCCGAAGAACGGTGGATCGACTATTCGGGCGACCCGCTCGCCGTCCGCTCGTTCGATCTGGCAGCGCTCCTGGCCGCCGGCGATGAGCGGCTCGCCGACGAAGCGCAGACGCCGCTGTCGGTCTTCACCGGCCGAACGGTGTTCATCGGTGTCGATATGGAAGGGGTCGATCGCCTGCGGATCCCGGCTGCCGGCACGGAGGCGGTGGCCGGGGTCTACGCGCAGATTGCGTCGTACGCGAGCTACGCGTCGGCGCGACCGATCAGACCGGTCGGCCGGTGGGGCGACGCGGCGATCGCCGCGATCGGCGGAGCGGCACTGTTCCTGGGAGCGACCGCGCGAACGAGAGCCGTTCGTGGCCTCACGCCGGTTGTCGCAGCCGCCCTCACGATCGTCGCGCCGATCGTCGTGTTCGCAGCATGGCGGCTCTGGGTGCCACAGGGCGGGCTCGTGATCGCGACCGCCGCGTCGTTCGCGCTGGCTGCGACGGTCAGGAGATTCGAGCTCGCGAAGAGCTACCGCGAGAGTCTGGGATTCGACCCCGCGCTGATAGAACGGCGACTCGGCGACGTGGGTGTCGGCGAAGCCGGCATCGAGCGCGATGCGACCGTGCTCTGCGCCGACGTCCGCGGGTACACGCAACTTGTCAGTGACCACGACTCTGCGACCGTCTTCACGCTGATGAGCCGCTACATGCGCGAGATGGAGGCGATCATCGAGTACTGCGGCGGCTACATCAACAAGTACATCGGCGATGAGATCGTCGCGGTGTTCGGCTTCCCGCTCGATGAACGGGACCATGAGAACCGGGCGGTCGCGGCGGCGCACTCGATGCTCGAGAAGCTCGTGGAACTGCGCAGCGAGTGGAGCGTGACCGACCTGCCGCTCCTCGACGGAGTCGGAATCGGGCTCGACACCGGACCGGTACGATTCGTGCGGGTCGGCGGGCGCAACCGGGTCCAGTTCGACATCATCGGGAGCGCGATCAACGGCGCAAGCCGGTTCCAGTCGCTGACCAAGGAGCACGGCACGCCGCTCATCGTTTCGGCGGAGGTCGCCGAGCGCCAGTCGGCGCTCCGTATCGGCGAGCCCCACGGACCAGACAACGCCGACGATGCACCGATGCTTCGCTTCGCCGGTGAAGCCTTGATCCGCGGACAGGGCCGCCGTCGGCTCTACGACCTCCACGCGCCGGGCATCAGCCTGCGCTACGCATAATGCGTACGCATAGTGCGTACGCATAATGCGTACGCTTGACACGCCGCATTTTGTACTACATAATGTCTAACATGAAAAGCGTCGATGTTCGGTCGCTGCAGCACAGGCTCGGTAGTTTTCTGGATCAAGTGGAGGCAGGAGAGGAGATCGAGGTACGCCGCAGGAAGAAGCCGATCGCGCGGATCATCCCGTACCGGGCAGATCGCCCGGTCGAGCCGTGGCCCGACCTCTACGAGCGGGTATCCGCGCTCTATCCGGATGGGCCGCTCACCGACGCGGCGAGCGCGACGATTTACGACGATCGCGGTCAGGCATGACCGACTACGTCGACTCGGGGGTCCTGGTCAAACTCTACGTACGCGAGCCCAACTCGGCGGCAGCGGCCGACACGGTAAGACGGCTCATGTCGGTCGCGCTCACGGCGCTGCACGAGCTCGAGATTCGCAACGCATTTCGTGCGCTCGAGGGTCGCGGCATCATCACCGCGACGCAGCGCGCGGCGTCCGAGCACGTGCTCGAGACCGACTTGGCGACCGAACGACTGCGACGGATCGGGGTCGACTGGGTCGCGGTATACGCACGGGCAGAACGCCTGTCGCAGGAGTTCACCGCCGCAACGCTCGCCAGATCGCTCGACATACTCCACGTAGCCGTCGCGCTGACCACCGGATGCACTCGTTTCATCACCGCCGACGCCCGACAGCACCGGCTTGCGCAGAACGCCGGGCTCGAGGCAGAGCTGATCGAGTGAGCAATCCGTGGCCCCGGGGCCGACCCGCCGGTCGGACTGTCGCCGGCCGCTACTGCACCATCCGCAGGAGCTCGACGTAGAAGATCAGGTCGGCGTTGGCCGGGATCCCCGGTCGCTCGAAGCGGCCGTACGCCAGGCGCGACGGGACGTGCGCGATCAGACGGTCGCCAACGTTCATCTGGAGAAGCACCTCGCTCCAGCCCTGGATCACCCAACGGCTTCCGATCTCGAACTCCTCGGGCCGGGAAGCACCATCCTGCCGCGTCGACTCGACGAGCGTCCCGTCGGTCAGCCAGAGGTAGTAATGGACGCGCGCCTTCTGCCCGTGCCACGCGCGCACGCCGTCTCCGGTTGCGAGCTTCACGAAGCGGGCGCCCCCTTCGGTGCGCTCCATATCCCAACTCGTGATGTCGGGGAGCTCGCGGCGTTCGATCTGGGCGAGCGCCTGCGCCTTCATCTCGTCGGTGACCTCGACCAGCGGCGCCTGACTGCACGCGGCAACGGTGACGGCGACAAACGCGACAGCACCCAGTGCCCCGGCGATCCGTGTGCTGCTGCGACTCTTGTTCGGATTCGGTTTCACGGGAATATAGTAGTGAAGATACGGCGCGATGTCTCGGTTGGGAGTCGATCACGGATGAAGTATCCTTACGGTATGGGCTGTACGCATGCGCCGGGCCGGCCACGCCGCCGTCGACATCGATCGCCCCTGGCGGTCACCGCACTGGCGATCGGGCTCTACGTCTGCGCGCCCGCCGCCGCGTTCGGACCGCGCGAAGCGGTCGATGCGGGCTCGATCTCGATAGTGGAGGTCGCTATGCTTTCCGACTACGTCGATCGGGAGATCAGGGTCGGCGGCACGGTCGGCGCGTACGGGTCGATGCCGCGCGTCTGGCTCGGACTCATGACCGGCGACGGCGTTGCCGACAACGACGCTGCCGCGCCGGAGACACAGAGCTCCACGCATCCGCCGCTCCTGCGATTCGCCGAATCGATCCTCTTCGAGCTCGTCGGGGAGGGAGCACGCCCGCTGTGGGAGCTTCAGGGAAGCCGCGTGACCGTGACGGGGATACTCCGGCAGACCGCGATCGGGCCGGGTTTTCCGGCACGACTGGAGGTGATCGACTATCGGCTTGAGAAGCGGTGAACGGTCTTGTGCCGGAACTGCTCACCCGGCTCCAGCATGATCGGACCGAATTCCGGATGGTTCACCGAATCGGGCTGAAACTGCGTCTCAAGACAGAGCGTGTCGCGCTGCAGGTGCGTCTGCCCGCTTCTGCCCGGGGTACCACGCAGGACCTCCGCGGTGTAGAGCTGGACAGCGGGAAGCGTCGTGAGCACCTCCATCGACCGGCCGGTCGTCGGCTCTTCGACCAGAGCCGCGCGACGCAGATCGCCGCCCGCCATGCCGACCTCTTCGCCACCCTGTAACGCGTAGCTCAGGTCGTAGCCGCCCGCCTGCGCGATCGACTCGCCGATCCGCCGCGGAGCGTGGAAATCGAAGGGGGTCGCATCGACCGGCACGATCCGGCCGGTCGGGATCTGTTCGGCATCCAGTTCGACGTAGCCCGTCGCTGGAATCGTCAGCACGTGATCGCCGACGGCACCGCCTGTCGACGGGTCGTCGGCCGTCGGCAGGCCCGCGGCGCGTCGCAGGTCGGGCGCGCCGGCCAGGTTCCAGTACGCGTGATTCGTCAGATTAACCGGCGTGACCGCGTCGGATTCTGCGTAGTACTCGAACAGGAGTTCGTTCGCGTCGGTAAGCGTGATCGTCACCGTCACGCTCAAGCGTCCGGGAAACCCCTGATCGCCGTCAGGACTCAGAAGGTGGAAGACAATCCCCGCCTGCCCCGGCCGTTCGACCGCAGAGGCTTCCCACAGGCGCGCGTGAAACCCGTCGGGGCCGCCGTGGAGCATGTTTCGCCCCTGATTCGCGACCAGATCGTAGCGTTTTCCGGCGTACGTGTACGCGGCGCCACCGATCCTGTTCGCGACGCGACCGACCGTCGACCCGAAGTAGGGGTGCCCCGCCAGATACCCGGCGAGATCGGGATAGCCGAGCGTGAGCTCTTCGGTACCGCGTGCACCCGGCGCGCGAAAGCTCACCAACGTCGCACCGTAGTCGGTGCACGAGAGTTCGTAGCCGCTCGCGTTCTCGATCGCAAAAACCGTTACTTCACGTCCGTCGGGCAGAGAGCCAAATCGGCTGCGGGAAACCGTCATGTCGCCGTACCTACAGCGCCGAACTGCGCTTGATGTACTCTTCGCTGTTGAGCAGGTGCCTGACGTACTGCGCGCGCTTGAAGGTCCACTTTTCCGAGCTCTTTCCGTAGCTCAGCTTGCCGCGGAAGTCGGACAGCGACGCGTATCCCTTGCGGTCCATCCACGTCGCGATGTCGCCGAGCATCTTCTTCGCGTGAGCGACGCCGTTGATGTAGAAGGTGCTCACCGCCTGCACCACGTCGGCGCCGGCCAGGATCATCTCGACCGCATCGCTCCCGTTGTGAACACCGTTCGACGCGCAGATAGACGACTTGATACGGCCGCTGAGCAACGCCGCGTAACGCGTCGCCAGTCCACGGTCGGAGTCGCTGCTCAGGTGGAAGGGGAAGCTCATCTTCTCACGGTCAGTCGCGATTTCCGGATGCCAGAGCCGGTTGAACACGACAAAGCCGGAAACGCCAGTCTCGTCCATCCGCTTGATCACGTTGAGCGGGCTCGTGTAGAAGGGACTGAGCTTCACGCTGACAGGAATCTTCACCTTCGCAATGATCGCCTTGAGCGTATCAATTTGGTACTGCTCGACGCCTTCGGCGGTCTCGTCGAAGTCGGTCGGGATCGCAAAGAAGTTGAGTTCCAACCCCTGCACGCCGCAACCTTCGAGCTTCTTCGCCCACTCGACCCATGACTCGGTGTCGACGCAGTTGAGGCTCGCGATGACGGGGACATCGACCGCCTCGACCGCCTTGCGCACCCACATCAGGTGCTCCTCGGGTCCCGCGTGCTCTACGTCGGGGAAGATGTTGCCTATCTCGGCGTCCAGGTTGTTGAAGTAGGACATATCCTGCTCCATCTTGTAGCTCTGGAGCTGGATCGTCTCTTCGAACAGCGACGAAATGACCAGCGCAGCGGCGCCTTCGTCTTCCAGTTTCCTGATGCTGCCGATGTTGCTCGTCAGGCTCGATGCACCTGCGACGATCGGGTTCTTGAGCTCGATGCCCATGTAGCTTGCTTTCAGGTCTGCCATGCAGTGCTCCTTCAAAACGACCACGGTGCGACCCAAGGTCGAGATGTCTAGATGATTGACTCGATCTTACGGGCTGCCGGTCGCAGAGTCAAGCCGCAGGCTTGCGTCGCCCGATACGGTCGACACCGTCGCGGGGATGCCGCCCCCGTTCATGCAGCCCGACAACGACCGGCGGTCGCGCCGCTCGTCGGCCAGCGGCAGGTCCGATGAGATGTCGCCGGAGATCGTCGACGCGAGCACGTCGACTGCTGCGTCGCGCGGAACACGCACTACGACGTCTCCGCTGACCGACGTCACCGCGATCTTCGCCTCAGGAGCGCGCATCGATAGCGACACGTCACCGCTGACCGACTTGCACTCTACCGAACCGGTCCCGTCGGTCACGTGCACGTCTCCGCTCTGACTCGATACCGACAGCGCGCCGTCAAACCCGTCGACGCGGATGTCGCCCGACGCCGTGCTCGCGTCGACGTCACCCGAAAGCGACGCCGCGACGATGCTCCCGCTCTTCGAGCTGAACACGTGATGGGCGGCCCGGCTCGCGCCGACCGACGCAACGCTGATGTCGCCCGATGCGGTCCGGACGCTCTGCGCGCCGTCGGCATCCTCGATCCAGACGTCCCCGCTCGCCGACGACGCTGTAACGCCGAACCGGCGTGGAACGGTGATGTCGATATCGATCCGCGTCTTTCGCTCGGCGCCGGTCACGTCGACAACGATCGCGCCGTCGCGTTCGACCAGATCAACCGCAATCGAACGCAGGCGCGTCGCGGCCTCCTCTTCGGTCGCCGCCCACGCGGTCACGCGCACCTCCGCGTCGATCGCGTCGGAGCCTCCGCCGCGCACGCGCAGGTCTCCCCACACATTCGACACGTGGAGCCGGTCGGAACTGCCGGCCTCCGTGGTGAGCGCGCGGGTATCCTCGACCCGTCGCCTCCCGAGCCCCTGGTCCAGATCAAAGTGCATATCCAGATCACCGAACTCGGAGAACGCGTTCTTAAGCGTTTCGCTCACCCCGGACATCGTCTGCCTGACCGACCCCATCACCGCGCGGATCCCGTCCGACAGACCCGCGGCATCGAAGTCAAACCGGAAGTCGGCCCCGCGTCGGCCGGGCTTGGCGTCATCGCCGCCGGGCTTGGCGTCATCGCCGCCGGGCTTGGCGTCATCGCCGCCGGGCTTGGCGTCATCGCCCGACTGATCGGGCGCAGGCGAGCCGCCCGGACGCGTTGCGGAGAAACCGCCGGCGCCCGCGTCATCGTTGAGCACGTCGAGCAGCGCGTCGGCCTCTGCGACTGAGATCTTGCCCTCCCGAAGCATCGTCAGAATCATCGCGCGTTCATCGTTCATCTGCTACTCCTTCAATGCCTTCAGCGCCGCGACCGCTTCCTCGGGCCGCATCTCATCGCGCTCGAGCGCGGCGAGGATCTCGCGCCGGTTCATCGTGCTGCGATCTTCTCCGAGCCCGAGCGCCGACACGATCTTGTCGAGCCGGCTGCGGACGGTCGGGTACGATATGCCGAGCTCGCGCTCGACCTCCTTGATGTTGCCGCGGCACTTCAGGAAGGTCTCGACGAAGTGCACCTGCTCGTCGGTGAGCGTCGCGAGCGGTGATACGCTGAAGCGCCCCTCGACGGCGGTGCCGAACCGAACACGCTTGCTGACCTCCTCATAGCGGTTGCTGTGCTTCGATTGATAGTGGA
>SKVA01000281.1 GCA_007129695.1 Spirochaetaceae bacterium
ATCCAGGTCGTGAAAGGATCGATGATCCAGTCCAAGAACATCGGCCGCGACATCGGCGCCGGGTTCAAGAGCATCGTCGGCGGAGAGCTCAAGGGCTACTCCGACATGATCAACGAGGCGCGGTCGATCGCGACGAGGCGCATGGTAGAGTAGGCCGAGTCGATCGGCGCCGACGGTGTGATCAACATCCGTTACGCGTCGGCCGCGGTCATGCAGGGCGCCGCCGAGGTGATGGTCTACGGCACCGCGGTGAAGTTCGTCTAGAGCCCCGGGCAGTTTCGTCCGGGCGCGTCCCCGGCCGCCGCGCTCTGCGCACCGGCCGGGGACCGGGTGCTCCGCTTTACTCCTCGGGCCAACGGACTCCTGTCCGTAGCCCTGCGGGGTACCGCTGCGCCCCCTCGCGCTACGCTCTGCGCTTGGGCGTCTTGTCCTGGCGTTCCTTCGACGTCTGCTCCTGCTTTGCGATCTTCTGCTTCTGGTCCTTCGTCTTGTCCTTCTTGCCCTTGTCGCCCATCGATTGCTCCTTGTCCGAAGCCTCTCGCTCAGACTCCCGGCATAGTAACAGATAGCGGTGCAAGAGTCTGCTCGTGTGAGCTTACGCGTCGCGCTCGAAGAGCGACAGGATCTCCTGCGCGTTCGACATGTCGATGCCACCGACGTTCTCGGCGATGAGGTCGGCGGCCAGTCGACGCTTCTGATCCTGAAGTGCAATCACCTTCTCCTCTACCGTTCCCGCCGTCACCAGCCGCGTGACGATCACCGGGCGGTTGCGCCCGATCCGGTGCGCGCGGTCCACCGCCTGGCGCTCGACCTGCGGGTTCCACCACGGGTCGCAGATGAACACGTGGTCGGCGGCGGTCAGGTTGATGCCCGTGCCGCCCGCCTTGAGGCTGATGAAGAAGACAATCGGCACGGTCGACCGCTGGAACCGGTCGATCAGCGCCGGCCGGTTACGCGTCCGTCCGTCCAGATAGAGCGTGTCGATTCCACGCGCGATCGCTGCAGCGCGCATCGTCTTGAGCGCCGAAACGAACTGACTGAATACGATCGCGCGGTGACCCTCGGCAACGACCTCGTCGAGCTGATCAAGGAGATCCTCCACCTTCGCCGACGGGACGTCCGCGCAGGTGGGGTCGGCGTCCGCGGGGTAGATCGCCGCTTGCCGCAACCGGAGGAGCCCGGTGAGGATCGCCGGGCCGATCTCCGACTGCTCTCCGGACTCGATCGCGGCCTCAACCTTCTCGTAGTGATACGCACGGATCGTCTCGTAGAACCGCGCCTGCCGTGTTCCCATCTCGCAGGTCAGAACCGTTTCGATCCGGGGCGGAAGCTCGGGCGCGACTGCCTCCTTCGTCCTTCGTAACAGGAACGGAGAAACGATTCGTCGCAGGCGATCTATCCGGAGCCGACCCGTCTGGGAATCGGCGACGTTTCGCTTCGGGAACCGGTGCGTGAACGACGACAGCGATCCGAGCAGCCCCGGCACCAGGAAGTCCATGATCGACCACAGGTCGGTCGTCACGTTCTCCACCGGTGTCCCGGTCAGGCAGAGCCGCAGGTTCGATCGCAGGCTCTTGAGCCGCTTCGTCGTCGTCGCGTGCGGGTTCTTGATGAACTGCGCTTCATCCAGGACCAGAAGCCGCCACTCGATCACCCGCAGCGCATCGGCGTCGCGCGCGGCCGTTGCGTAACTGGTCACGACCAGGTCGTGCGCCGCAAGCCCGGCCGCGTCGGCGCTCCGTCGGGGCCCGTGGTGGATGGTCGTGGACATCGCGGGCGCAAAGCGTGCGGCCTCGCGCACCCAGTTCGTGAGCGTCGACACCGGCGCGACGACCAGGAACCCGCCTGGTATCGCCTCCGCATCCGTCTCTGCCCGGCTGTCCGTCGATTGGAGATGCAACATGAGCGCGAGCGCCTGAACCGTTTTGCCAAGACCCATGTCGTCGGCCAGGCAGCCCGAGAGTCCGTTGCGCGCGAGGAGCGCGAGCCACGCGTACCCGTCGATCTGGTAGGGCCGAAGCGTCGCTTCGAGTCCCGGTGGCAGTATATCGCGCGTCTGCGCCGTGCCCGAAAGGATCTCGCGCGTGAGCGATCTGATCGTGTCCAGGTCGGGATCGACCGAGTCGGCGACCTGCGCCATCTCCTCGAGCGTCGCGATGTCCGCGCGCGGCGTTCGTCGGTTGCTCGATCCAGCCACCAGGTCAAGGAGCCTGCGAATCCTGTCGACGTCGGACGGATCCAGGAGCACCACGTCGTCTCCGTCCGCGTAGCTACCGCGGTACGCCATCCGTTCGAGTTGGTCCCAATCGATATCTGCTCCATCGGCATCCCGCACGATCGGAGAGAACCAGTCGGTCTCCGACGATACCCTCACACTGAGGTGTGGGCCCCGCTGGAGACGGCGTCGGTTGTGCGTCGGGTCCTCCAGATAGACCGTGAAACCCGCGTCGATCAGGCGGAACGCGATCGTGTGGAGGTCGCCTTCGCCGACGTCGCGCGGGATCTCCCATCGCCATCCGTCGTCATTGCTGATCCGGATCGGGTCGGACCCAGCGATCTCGACGCCCACACGCATCGCGGCCGGCGAGCCGGTTGTCGTCGCCCGGTGGATCCGGAACTCGTCCCCCACGTAGCCGTCCTCCGGGAGAGCCCCCCGCAGCAGCGTCATCACGACCGCGTC